>JAFYON010000083.1 GCA_017560145.1 Clostridia bacterium
GATCCTCCGCTTTCGATCCACGAGGTAAACCGTTGGGGCAAAACCGGCACGCGTGCCGACGTTATTTTTGAATTTATGGATAGCCCCGAATTCTTTGAAAACCAACCAACGATGAAGGGCGCAAGGGAATTTGTCAAAAAGCTTTCGCAAATGACCGAAATCTTTATCACGACCGCCGTCTGGCCCGAATATATGACCATCCGCCATCAACGGATATTAAAGGAATTCCCCGAGATCCCCTCCGACCATATCCTTATCGGCTCGCGAAAGGATAAGATAGACGTCGATATACTTTTCGACGACGGTATGCACAATGTTGAAAGGTCAAACGCCGCATATCCCGTACTGCTCCGCCGCCCTTGGAATAACGAAGCAACGGGAAAAATGGCGGTCAACAATTACGATGAATTCTTAAAGCTTGTCGAGGTCATCGCAAACAGCTACAGCGTCCGCCGCGATAAGCTCACTCTCGACAGTGCGGGAATAGTGGTTCTCGTCGGCCCGTCGGGAAGCGGCAAGAATGAGATCGCAAGGGAATTGCTCGATAAAAGCGATGCGTTCGTAAAGCTCGTCAGCTGCACCACCGACCCGTCGAAGAAAAACGGCGAATGGTATCACCTCGTCAACGAGGATGAATTTCGCAAAATGGCTGACAACGGCGAATTTTTTGAAATAACCACCTATGCGCACCACGCCTACGGCTCGCGCTTGGAGGACGTCGAAGCGATTCTGTCAAAGGGCAAAAACGTTCTCACCGTAATGGATATCTGCGGTGCAATGGCACTTAAAACGAATTTCCCCAACGTTATCACGGTCTACGTCGAGCGCGACCAAAAGGAGCTTTTCCTTTCGGTGCTCGAAAAGGATTGCTCGAATCACGATAAGGTCAACCGCCTTGTTTCGATAGGCGCCGAAACGAGAAACGCTCAGATATGCGATTATACGGTAAAATTCGATAATGCCGAAAACGCTTGCAAGCTAATCTGCGAGCAGTTAAACGTAAAGCTTGATAAATTCTGTTCTTAAAAAGGCAAACGATATGAAAGTTGTATTACAAAACCTTACAAAAGTTTTCCCGAATCGCGATAAAAAGGCAAAAGGCGACGTTGTTGCGGTCAACGATTTTTCCTTCGAAATCCCCGATGGCAAGCTTGTCGGACTTCTGGGCCCGTCCGGCTGCGGAAAGAGCACGATGCTCTTTATGATCAGCGGACTTCAAAAGCCCACCTCGGGCAGAATCCTTTTCGGTGATGACGACGTTACCGAGGTTTCCACCGAAAAACGCGGCATCGGCCTTGTTTTCCAAAACTATGCACTCTATCCGCATATGACCGTAAAGCAAAATATAATGTTCCCTCTGCAAAACCTCAAGGGTAAGGAAAAGCTATCCAAGGAGGAAATGAACGAGCGCGTCCTTAATGCCGCAAGCCTCGTTCAGATCGATTCGCTTTTAGAACGTAAGCCGAGCGAGCTTTCGGGCGGTCAGCAGCAACGTGTTGCGATCGCGCGTGCACTTGTCAAAATGCCCCGTGTGCTCTTGCTCGATGAACCGCTTTCCAATCTCGATGCGCGCCTCCGTCTGCAAACGCGTGAGGAGATCCGCCGTATCCAGAAGGAAACCGGAATCACAACCGTATTCGTAACACACGATCAGGAGGAGGCAATGTCCATCTCCGACGTCATCGTCGTTATGAAGGAGGGCGTCATCCAACAGGTCGGCGCACCTCAAAGCGTCTATGACAATCCGGTAAATCTCTTCGTCGCAAAGTTCCTCGGAACACCGCCCATCAACGTGCTTAACGGTAGAATCGAAAACGGCAAGGTGCTAATCGGAAACGAAGCGATCCTTGACGTAGAAGGCGTTGAGGATCAGGATATCTACGTCGGCATCCGACCGGAAGGTCTCGAGCCAAATGAAAACGGCGTCCTTTCTTGCAAGCTCAACAACGTAGAGATCATGGGAAGAGATGCAAGCGTTGTTGCAACGCACGATGAATCGCTAAATGCAACCATCCGCGCGGTAATCGATTCGGATATCCGTGTCGATACCACCAACCCGACCGTTAAATTCGCGGTCAAGCCCCACAAGATCTTCCTCTTTTCCAAGCAGACCGAGGAGCGCATCCTCTTCGATGCAAAGTAAAAAGCATAACAAAAAGGCGTTGCTTTTCGGCAACGCCTCAGTTTGCAGACAAAGTCTGCAAACTGAAACAGACTGAGAGAAATGAGGATAGTTTTGAAGAAAAACGAGCGTTGGCGTAGAAAACTACGACAGTCGAAGTTTTTCTTCAAAGCCCTTGAAAATATAATAAAAATTAAAAATTCCTTATAAAAACAAAGAGCACTTTCGAAATGTTCGAAAATGCTCTTTTTGCTATAATATCTCATTTCAAGGGCGTAAATATCCCATTTGTCTTCGGTCTGAGGCGTTGCTTTTCGGCAACGCCTTTCATTATATATATTTATATATACTTTTTAATGATAGCCTCGAACTCGTCGCGTCTTGCTTCCATATCCTGAACAAGCTTCATCTGGGTTCTTGTTCTGTCAAGGTTCTGACCTGCGTAGTGAGTACGGAAATAGGTATCGCCTTCAAGATAGTCGGTGAGGAAGCGCATACCGCATTCAAGAGTCATCATAATAGCACCGTCGTGAAGAAGCTTGATTTCTTCTTCGGTAATGCTCGACTTCATTTCGGAAAGGAAGCCGCTTACGTATTCCTCGTAAAGTGCGGGAACACAGTAAACCTTGTCAAGATCCTTTTCGTCCTCAGCAGCGCTCGAAGCACCGAATCTGATACTGTCGCCGAAGTCGTAAAGCATACTGCCGGGCATAACCGTGTCAAGGTCGATAACGCAAATACCGCTGCCGGTAGCATCGTCGATCATAACGTTGTTAAGCTTGGTATCGTTGTGGGTAACACGGGTGGGGAGTCTGCCGTCTGCAAGACGGGAGGTGATGGTAGGGCAGTAGTCTTTCTTGGAAAGATAGAACTCAATTTCCTTTGCACACTCTTCTTTTCTGCCTGCCTTGTTTTCTGCTAAAGCCTTTTCAAAGTTGGCAAATCTTACGGGAGTGTTGTGGAAATCCTTAATGGTTTCGGAAAGAGTCTTTGCATCGAATTCAGCCAAAAGATTCTGGAATCTGCCGAACGCCTTTGCCGATTCACCGAACATGCCTGCCTTTTCAGCCTTGTTATAGCAGGTAGCGTCGGTAATGAACAAATACATTCTGTAAAGACCGCTTTCGTCCTCATAGGTGTACTTGCCGTCGAGAGTCTTAACAAGCGAAAGAGTTTCTCTGTCGGGGTCGCCGCCTGCTGCAATGATCTTTTCGCGAAGGAATTCGGTAACCGAGGAGATGTTTCCGATAAGACCTACGGGATCGCGGAAAATGTTGGTGTTGATGCGCTGAAGAATATAGTTTCTTCCGTTTACCTTAACTCTGTCGGTAACGTTGATGTGACCGTTGGGAATGTTTTCGAATTCTTCGAGAACCGCGGCCTTAATGAATGCGGCACAAACCTTTTCTAAAATCTGCTTCTTTACTTCCATAACTTTTCGGGGTACACTCCGTCCTCAATAGATTTTTTGATGTAATCAACGACAGCCTGTCTGTCTTCCTTATAGGTAACGCCGTACCACTTAGCGCCGGTCTTAAGAACCTTTGCCTTCTTGCCGTTAGCTTCAAGATACTTAACGATAGCGGTGGGGAGATAGAATTCCTTCTTCATTTCGTCGCCGCCGTTGCCCAAGAACTTAACGAATTCATCCATAGCAACACCGAAGAAGTCTGCGGGGATACCCCAGCAGTTCATCGAAACGATAGCATCCTCATCGATATCGTGCCATACGTCATCCTCGAGGTATGCGGTCTGACCGTTTTCAAGACGCATGATCTTGGTGCGCTCGGTAATGTCAACGAGAACGCCGTTTTCGTCAACGGTGCAATGACCTCTTGCAACGGTACCGTTTTCGGTAAGGGTGTTCTTAAGAACGAAGCCCGCCATGCAAGTGGGGGAGTCGGGATTTTCCTTCATATATTTAGCGATGATCTCAAAGCTTTCTCTGCCGTAAAAGTCATCTGCGTTAACCGCCGCGAAGGGACCGGAGATAACGTCGCGTGCGGCAAGCACTGCGTGGCCGGTACCCCATTGCTTAACTCTTCCTTCGGGAACCTTATATCCCTCGGGCATATCGTCAAGACGCTGGAAGCAATATTCGGTCTTGCAGGTGGTGCCGATTCTGTTACCGACCGTTTCTTTAAAGATTTCAAGGTTTTCTTCCTTTATAATAAATACAACGTTGTCAAACCCTGCCTGTAATGCATCGTATACGGTGTAGTCAAGAATAAACTCGCCGTTGGGACCAACGGGATCAAGCTGCTTCAAGCCACCGTATCTGCTGCCCATACCGGCAGCCATAACCAATAATGTCATATAAAAACCTCCGTAATAAGTGTCTACCGCTTATAATACAACAAAATATCACATTTGTAAAGCGAAAAGCAAAAAAATATTGACTTTTCTTTCATATCATTATATAATGTTGCAAATCAATTATAATTCAGCAGGAGTGCTATATAATGGAAAATGTAAGAAGAGTAAAAATCGGTGTCATCGGCCTCGGTGCGCGCGGACTTCCGCTCGTTAACGGCTGCTTCCTTCCTATGTGGGAAAACGGCTTGGTCGAAATCACCGCTGTATGCGATTATTATCAGGACCGTGCCGATGAAGGCGCAAGAGTGATCGAAGAAAAAACCGGTACCCGTCCTTTCTGCACCACCAATTGGAAAGAGGTTGTCGACCATAAGGACGTTGAAGCCGTTCTTGTCCTCACCGCGTGGGAATCTCACGTTGAAATGTGCATCTACGCAATGAAGGCAGGCAAGCCCGTCGGTACCGAAGTCGGCGGCGCTTATAATATCGAGGATTGCTTCCGTCTTATCAGAACCTACGAGGAAACCGGCATCCATTGTATGATGCTCGAAAACTGCTGCTACGGCAGGCGTGAGCTTATGGCTCTTAATATGGTTCGCAAGGGCTTGTTCGGCAAGGTCGTTCATTGCTCCGGCGGTTATATGCATGACCTCCGCGAAGAAATCGTTAACGGTGACGTTAACCGTCACTACCGTCAACGCAACTACATGCTCCGCAATTGCGAAAACTATCCCACTCACGAGCTCGGACCTATCATGCAGGTTCTCGATATCAACCACGGTAACCGCTTCGTTACCCTCAATTCGATCGCATCCGCTTCCGTCGGCTTGCACGAATTTGCTGTTGAACACCGTCCCGACGATCCCATTGCAAAGGCGAACTTTGCTCAGGGCGATATCGTGACCACCGTTCTCAAGTGTGCCGACGGCAGAACTGCCGTTATCACTCTCGATACCTCGCTTCCCAGAATCTACTCCCGCGGCTTTACCGTTCGCGGAACAAAGGGTATGTACTGCGCAGACGGCGACTATGTACATCTCGACGGTGAAAGCGAATTCGATACCGTTGCTACCAAATTGAATAACGCAGAAAAATACGAGGAAGAATACGAGCACCCCATCTGGAAGGAATACCGCAAGAATCCCATCGGCGGCCACGACGGTATCGACTGGCTCGTATATAACGCATTCGTCGAATCGGTAAGAGAAGGCTTCACTCCTCCTATCGATACCTACGACACCGCAACCCTTATGTGCATCTCCTGCCTCTCCGAGCAATCGGTGGCTATGGGCGGCGCACCCGTTGCAGTTCCCGATTTCACTTCGGGCAGATGGATCGAATGCCTCGAAAAACCCGAAGAATTTAAGGGAACCTACGCATTAAGATAAGTGAAGAAGTAAATTTAAGGCATTTTCGCCCCAATTGTCGCTTTTTAAAAGAAAGTTAAAAAATCTTTTTGCCGAAACCCCTTGTGCCGCAAGGGGTTTCGGGTTTTTATAAAACCTTTTCAAAAAAAATTAAAAAAAGTTGAAAAAAGGTATTGACAAAAGGGGAATGA
>JAFYON010000084.1 GCA_017560145.1 Clostridia bacterium
CCTATAACGAATATCTTGCAGGCGTTGACGGTAAATCGGTAAAATCCTCCGACGGCTACGGAAACGAGCTCGATTCGGGCGTCGGTTCCACCTACGTTCCCGCAACGAATGGCTTGAACATCGTTACAACCATCGACTGGACTATCCAGAACACGGTCGAAAAATACATCCAACAGGCATACGAGGACCACAAGCCCAACGGCAAGGTCGAATGTATCGTAATGGACGTTAACAACGGCGAGCTTCTAGCCTCGGCGATCTATCCCAATTACGATCTTAACAATTACAACACCCTTTCGCCCATCTATCAACAAAAATATGAAAACTTCATTGGAACCGAGGATGAACGCTCCGCAGAACGCTCAAAGCTTTTGAACGAAATGTGGAACAACACCATCGCAACTCAAACCTATGAGCCCGGTTCTACCTTTAAAATAATCACAAGTGCGGTCGCTCTTGAAGAGGGAACCATCGATTACGATAACGCTTGCTTCATCTGTAAAGGCGACGTAACCGTTGTAGGCACCAAAATTCACTGCCATAACGTTTACGGCCACGGAAGCCAAACCTTCTCCGAAGCACTTGTAAACTCCTGCAACCCTGCGTTTATCGAAATAGGCGGTACCATCGGTACAAAGCTTTTCACAAAGTATTTCGATGAATTCGGTTATACCAAAACAACGGGCAGCGATATCCTCGGTGAGGTTTCGTCCTACTACTTCGCAACCTCGGGCACTCAGTTCGAAACCCTCGAGCTTGCGGTATACTCCTTCGGCCAGACCTTCCAGGTAACACCCCTTCAACACATCCGCGCGGTTTCTACCGTTGCAAACGGCGGCTACCTTGTTGTTCCCCACGCAGTAAAGGCGCTCGTTGACAACGACGGCAACGTTGTTAAAACCTTCGAGTATGAAAACGACCGTCAGGTAGTTTCGAGCGACACTTGCCAAAAAATCATTACCACTCTCACCAATTCGACAAAAAATGCGGCAGTTACGGGTTATAACGTAGTTTCAAAGACGGGTACGTCGCAGAAGCAGTCTACCGTACGCCCCGACGACTATATTTCCTCTTGCGTCACCTTCGCTCCTGCAGAGGATCCCCAAATCGCAATCCTCGTGCTCGTTGACGATCCTACCTCGGGTCAGTTCTTCGGCTCTGCGGTTGCGGCACCTATCGTTTCCAATATCCTTTCAGAGGTTCTTCCTCACTTGGGCATCAAGCCCAACACAAATGAGGATTCCACCATCACCGTGTCCAAGTACGTTGACAAGTCTGTTGACGTTGCAAAATCCCAAATCGAAGCATTGGGTCTCAAGTGTGTTGTCAAGGGCAATGGCGATGCTGTAATCGCTCAGCTTCCCGAAGCAGGCACTGTGATCCACACCGACGGCGTTGTGATACTCTACACCGAAAACTCTTCGATCAATGCAAACGTAACGGTACCCAACGTTCTCAACGAATCTCCTGCAAATGCGATCAAGAAGCTTATCAATGCAAATCTCAACGTTAAGATAAGCGGTATCTTTAACGATGACCATAATAACTGCCGAGTAATTTCTCAGTCTGTCACCGCAGGCGAATACGTATTGCCCGGTACTGTAATCGAACTCGAATTCTTGTACGAGGAAGATATTGAATAATGAATTTTTCACTTGAATATATTTGTGGGGGCTGCGGCGGTAAGCTTTCGCCCTCCGCAAATAAAAACAGGATAATCAACGGCTTCTTTTCGGATAGCCGCACACCCGATGAATCAAAGCTCTTTCTTGCCCTTCGTGGCGAGCGTGTAGACGGCAATTCCTTCGTCTCCGAGCTCTTAAGCAAGGGAATAGCGGTAATTACCGACCGTGAAGAAAATCTTCTTATCGGCGGCGATTGCATCCTTGTAAGCGACGTAAGAGAAGCGCTTCAGCTATTCTCGGCAAATTATCGTAAAGACGTGCTTTCAGGCACACCGATAATCGGGGTAACCGGCTCGGTAGGGAAGACGACCACAAAGGATATGATTGCCGCGGCGCTCTCGTCCGAAAAAACTGTACATAAAACGCTTGGCAATTCAAACAGTCAGATCGGACTTCCTCAAACCGTCCTTGCTACTCCGTCGGATATCGATTGTGCGGTTATCGAGCTTGGTATGTCAATGCCGGGCGAAATGGAGCGAATCGCCGCGTGCGCAATGCCCAATATTTCGGTAATTACGAATATCGGATATTCTCATATCGAAAATTTAGGCTCGCGTGAGGCTATCCGTGATGAAAAGCTCAAAATTGCGGCGTTCTCGCCCAAAGGCTCGGTTTTGATTCTCAACGGTGATGAGCCCCTTCTTAAAAATTACGATTACCCCGATAATAAAGTGATCTTCGTATCGACCGAGAACGATAATTGCGATTGCTTCGCAACCGACGTTATCGTTTCTCAAAGCGGTATCGATTTTACCGCCGTAATATTTGGTAAGGAGATCAAGGTCTCGCTTGCGGTACAGGGCAAGCACTACGTTATCAATTCGCTTTTCGCACTTGCGGTCGCGCATTGCCTTGGAATCTCGCTCGATTCTGCGGCTAACGCGCTTTCAAACTACAAAAGCGATGGAAAGCGTCAGTTCGTCTATGAAAAGGACGGCCATACCGTAATCTCCGATTGCTACAATGCTTCTCCCGAATCTATGGAAGCGGCACTTTCGGTATTAAGCGCGTATAACGGCAGAAGAATAGCCGTTCTCGGCGATATGCTCGAGCTTGGCAACGAATCGGATTCGCTTCATAAACGCGTCGGACGCTTTGTGAAGGGCAAAGCCGACGTGCTGTTTACCTACGGCAGCCTCGCAAAGCAAATTGCAGCAGAAGCCGACGGCGTCGAAAGCTATTCCTTCGAAAGGGAAGATGCCGAAAAGCTCAAAACCTTCCTCGAAGCCTTTATTAAGGAAGGCGACGTTGTACTTTACAAAGCAAGCAATAGCATGAATCTCGGTCGTTTGATTGTATAAATTAAGAGGTTATTATGAACGTATATTGGTTATGCGGTATATCCGCCTCGATCGCTTTCGTTATCGGCGTTATACTCTACAAAATCTTCATACCCTTGCTCAGAAAGGTAAAGCTCGGTCAGAAAATTTTGGAAATCGGACCCTCTTGGCATAAATCGAAGGAGGGAACACCGAACCTCGGCGGCTTGATCTTCATCACCGCGATGATCATCGGTATCGCTACCGGCTTTGTTCTCCTTTACAACACCGCGGATTTTTACGAAAAGAGCAGCTCGATTTTCGGCGCAACGCTCATCTTCGTGATCTTCGCGCTTTCGCAAGGCTTGATCGGCTTTGTTGACGATTACGTCAAGCTCTTCAAAAAGCGCAACAAGGGACTAAGCAGTATCCAAAAGCTTGTTCTCCAAACTCTTACGACTGCAGGTTATCTTTTCGCAAACGCCTATTTTATGGGCGCCGATACCGCAATCGACACCCCTTGGGGCGAGCTTGAGCTTGGTATCTTCTATTACGTAATAATGCTCGTTGCGATAGTATATATAATCAATTGCGCAAACCTTACCGACGGTATCGACGGATTGGCAGGAAGCATTGCTTTTATAATCTGCACAATGCTTCTCCTCTTTGGCATTTATCAGGCAAAAGAATCCCAAACAGTAATTATGGATGCCTTCCCGATAGCGATCGCATCGCTTCTCGGTGCGTTGCTCGCGTTCCTTATTTTCAACTTCCACCCCGCAAAGATATTTATGGGCGACACCGGCTCGCTCTTCCTTGGCGGATTTATCGTCGGTGCAATAATGCTCACCGATAACGAATTGCTTCTCATCCCCGTAAGCCTTATCTGGATCATCGAAGGTCTTTCGGTAATGCTTCAGGTGTTTTTCTTCAAGAAGACAGGTAAGCGTATTTTTAAAATGGCTCCCATACATCACCATTTCGAAAAATGCGGTTGGGGAGAGGTAAAGATCGTTGCAATCTTCTCGTTTATAACTGTTGCGTTCTCTGTTCTAACGTATTATTTCTTAATCTGATCTAAGGACTGTTGATATGACATCTAAACAACCCGAACGGGCGAATATCGACCAAAACGCAGTTGCGCCAAGCAAAAAAAGCGTACGCGTTAATCAAAACAGAATATATCGCTTGATCGGTGAGATAGACCGTCCTATGCTCATTATCATCATAGCCCTTGTATGTATCGGCTCGGTAATGATCTTCTCGGCATCCTACGCGGTAGGCGAATCGCGCTTTGACGATTCTTATTACTTTGCGCGCTCTCAGGTTCGTTGGGTAGCGTTTGGTATTTTGGGTATGGCGCTGATTGCAAAAATGCTCGATTACCGCGTTTTAAAGCGTTTTGCGTATATTATCTATGCAGGCGTACTTTTCCTTAACTATCTCGTGCCCTTCTTCGGCGAAACAAATAAGGGTGCAACACGTTGGTTCGTCATCTTCGGCGTCGAATTCCAACCCTCTGAGCTGCTTAAATTTGCGCTCGTTCTTGCGTGTGCTACCTATATCAGCAACCACGCGTCCGAAATGAAAACCCTTCGCAAGGGTGCACTTCCGTTGTTATTGTTAACTCTGCCTGCCGCAGGCGCAACACTGCTCCAAAGCCACCTTTCCGCAACGATCATCATATTACTGCTTATGGTCGTAATGCTTTGGCTTTCGGGCTTAAAGGGCGTCTACTTCGGCGTAGTCCTCGGCGCAGGCATCACGGTAGGTACGTTCTTCCTAACGGTCGGTAGAAACATATTGGGAAAAATAGTCCCCCACGCGTTAACGCGTCTTGACATCTGGGAGGACCCGTTCAAGTATATGTCCTATGAAAGCGGCGGTGCAGGCTGGCAGCCCGCTCAGTCGCTCTATGCAATAAGCTCGGGCGGATTCTGGGGCTTAGGCTTGGGACAAAGCAACCAAAAGCACGGCTATCTTCCCGAGCCTCAAAACGACTACATCTTTGCAATTCTTGCCGAAGAGCTTGGCTTTTTCGGTGTTATATGCGTAATCGCCCTCTTCGGAGCGCTTGCATACCGCGGTTATCATATCTCGCGTAATGCGCCCAACCGCTTCAGCTCGCTTGTCACAATGGGCATTACCGCGCAGATCGTTGTTCAGGTGCTTCTCAACCTCGCGGTGGTTACAAACACCTTCCCGAGTACCGGCATCAGTCTTCCGTTCTTCAGCTACGGCGGCACATCACTCATCATTCTTCTTGCTGAAATGGGCGTCGTCCTTTCGATTTCTCGTTATTCGTTTATCGAACAGGGCTGATCAAAAACACGAACACAACACTTTCCTTCAAAAGGTGATATAATATGAAAGTAATCCTTTGCGGCGGCGGCACAAGCGGTCACGTTAATCCTGCTTTAAATATTGCCGAAACCATCAAAAAGCGTATCCCCGATGCCGAAATAATGTTTATCGGAACAAAGCGCGGTATCGAAAGCACGTTAGTTCCCAAATTTGGCTATAAGATCGATTTTGTCGAGGTCTCGGGCTTTTCCCGTAAGCTCACGCTCAAAAACATAAAAGCCGCTTGGCACGCTCTCACGTCTGTGTCCGAGGCTAAAAAGATTATTAAAAAATTCAATCCCGACCTTGTTATCGGTACAGGCGGCTACGTTTCGTGGCCTACCGTAAAAGCCGCTTCAAAGCTCGGCATACCGACTCTTATCCACGAGCAAAACGCATTTCCCGGTGTTACCACCAAAATGCTTTCAAAGGTTGTAAACAAGGTCTGCATTTCCTTTACCGGAAGCGAAAAGTTCTTTGATGAAGACGTTCGCGGAAAGCTTATTTTAACCGGCAACCCCGTTATCGTCGACGGTATGACCCGTGAAGAAGCCCGTAAAAAGCTCGGCTTGGACGAAAACGAGCCTTACGTTCTTTCCTATGGCGGAAGCATGGGCGCCGAAAAGGTTAACGAGCTCGTGTTTGACCTTATCGAAAATTATTCGATCCCTCAGAATATCCGCCATACCCACGCTATCGGTAGGGTAGGCTATGAAAAGTTTAACGGCATTGCAAAAGAAAAAGGCTTTTATGATCATAAAAACCTTAATATAAGCGAATATATCTATGATATCTCTGTGCATCAGGCGGCAGCAGACCTTATGATCTGCCGTGCGGGCGCAATGACTCTTTCCGAGCTTGCCATCCGCGGAAGAGCGGCTGTGCTCATTCCAAGCCCTCACGTTACCGAGGATCATCAATATAAGAATGCTCGCCTTATTGCAGATGCGGGCGCCGCGGTAGTCTACCGCGAAAGCGAAATTACTCCCAAGCTTCTCGCAGAAACGGTTTCCGATCTGCTTGCAAACCCAAATAAACGCCGCAGAATGGAAGAAAGCGTAAAGAGCTTTGCAATGACCGATTCGCTCGACCGTATCGTCGACGAAGCGTTCGCACTCTTAAAATAATCAAAAGCATTAAGAAAGGAGAGGTGTATGGAACGCCAAAGATTCGTCAGAAAAAATTCCGCGATATTTGATGCGCAAAGAAGAAACGAAAAAAAGCGCACGAGAAGAATAGTGTTCTACGTAGCACTTTTCCTGTCTATTTCGCTTATCTTCCTTGCAGTATGCGTTTTCGTATTTCTTAACGTCGAGGAATTAAACGTTTCGGGTAACGAAAAATATCCGTCCGAAACGATTCTCGAGCACGTACCCATAGAAGTGGGCGAAAATATCTTCGCCTTCGATTCGGATGAGATAGAAGCAAACCTTAAAAGCAATCTGCCTTATATCGGGGAAGTAACGATCGAGCGCGATCTTCCCACCGGCGTAAATATCAACGTCGTCGAGGAAAAGCCCTATTACGCGGCAGATCTTGCGGGCGATACCTATCTTCTTTCGTCCGAGCTTAAGGTTCTCGAAAAGAAGACCGGCTCCTCTGCGGAATCACTCGGCTTAACTGCTCTGTCCCTTAACAACGTTCGAAGATGCATCGTAGGGCAGGAACTCGAGTTTATCGATGAACGTACCGAGGTTGCCCTCGATGAGCTTTACAGCTCCTTCGAGGAGTATTATATCGAGGATAAGGTTCGTTCGGTCGACGTTCGCTCGCGCTTTGATATCTATATCAATTACGACGGTCGGTTTGAAATATATCTTGGAAATACCGAGAATATTCAAATAAAAATAAGCTTTCTCGTTAAAATAATCGACGAGCTTAAGCCGACAGACAAGGGTACGATAAACCTCTCGAACTATCGCGAGGCGGCGGTTGCGCTGTCATAAAAACGCAAAAAACGCCAAAAAACGCAAAAAATAACGCCAATTTTAAAGAAAAAAGAAAAAAACTATTGCATTTCGCAAAAAAACATATTATAGTATATATTGAATGAAAATAAAATGATACATATATCGGAGGTTCCAAATGCACAATATGATCGAAGATCCCAATAAAGTAGTAATAAAGGTCATCGGCGTGGGCGGTGGCGGCGGCAACGCTGTTAACCGTATGATTTCCGCTATCGACGCGGCTGACGTTGAATTCATCAACATCAACACCGATACTCAAATCCTCATCAAGTCGAGCGCACCTACCAAAATTGCTATCGGCGACCGCATCACCAAGGGTCACGGCGCAGGCGCAAACCCTGAACTCGGCGAAAAGGCTGCTGACGAATCCATCGACGAAATCACCGAAGCTATCAAGGGCGCAGATATGGTGTTCATCACCGCAGGTATGGGCGGCGGTACCGGTACCGGTGCAGCTCCCGTAATCGCTAAGATCGCTAAATCTCTCGATATCCTCACCGTTGCCGTTGTTACCAAGCCCTTCCTTTTCGAAGGTAAGCGCCGTATGTCTCAGGCAGAAGCAGGTATCGAAAAGCTTGCTGATATCGTTGACTCGCTCATCGTTATCCCCAACGAAAGACTTAAGCTCCTCACCGATAAAAAGATCACCTTCCTCAACGCATTCCAGGAAGCAGACGACGTTCTCCGCAAGGGCGTTCAGTCCATCTGCGAGCTCATCACCGTTGAAGGTGTCATCAACCTCGACTTTGCTGACGTATCCGCTGTAATGTCCGGCGCAGGTCTCGCTCACATGGGTGTTGGCTCCGCTAAGGGCAAGGATAAGGCAGAACAGGCTGCAAAGATGGCTATGTCCTCGCCTCTTCTCGAAACCAATATCAGCGGTGCAAAGGGTATCGTTGTTCAGATTACCGGCTCGCCCGATATCGGACTTGACGAAATCGATTCCGCTGTTGCAATGATCACCAGCGAAGCTCAACCCGATGCTACCATCATCTTCGGTGCTGCTCTTGATGCAACCCTTGAAGATGAAATGCGCATCACCCTCATCGCTACCGGCTTTGATGCTGATAAGAAGA
>JAFYON010000085.1 GCA_017560145.1 Clostridia bacterium
CCTTAAATTGTCCAAAAGACTTTGAGGAGGTCGATATTACAAAAATTATTATATATGTAATTAACGGCGCAACCTCAAAGCCATACAAATAACCGATTCGGTTTCATTCATACAGCCCATCGGAATCACACCTTCTTTCTTGCTTCTTCTGTTTTCAGTATATACCTTTTAGAAGGCTAAGTCAAGGGAGTTTTGATATATTAAACAGCATTGCATATAAAATTTCGTATCGAGAATGGGGTCCCTAAAAATGCTTGCATTTTTTTGGGGGAAAAGCGAAGCGACAAAAAAGACCGCACGAATGCGGTCTTCAAAACACGAAGTGTTTTTACAATTAAATTTCCATAAAAATCGGGGACATGTGCCTTGATTTTTATACCTTGGATGTTCGCAACCTTGGACAAGCCGAAGGCGCGCACAAGGTTGGCGCGAGCGAACGAACATCACAAAACCCATTGAAATCCTTGCGATTTCAATGGAACGCGTAGCGTTAAAACCCCGCCGCGCGGGTATGGGGACCCTAAAAATTCGAAGAATTTTTGGGGAGAGCGAAGCTCTTATGAATAATCTCTATCTATTCTTATAACGCAACGGTATTGAGGGTTTTGCGCGGTTACGGCGGTCGATGCGGCGAGCTTTAAAACGTCGACATCGGTCTTGCAATCGGCGGGGATAACGATATCGAAAACAACGTTCGTATGCGTCGGTCCGGGGACGATTCGGAAATCGTGTGCCTTTAAATTCTCGTTAAACTGCGCAAGCACCTCCAAAACTGTGCCCTTTATCTCGTTCAATCTGGGGTCGCGCGTGTTTATCGGGTCCATGTGTATAACCGTTTCAATGCCGTAGCGGTTGAATATCTCTATTTCAACGTTGTCGATAACGTCGTGAACGAAAAGGATGTCCTCGTCCATCGGCACCTCGGCGTGTAGCGACAAATAACGTCTGCCGGGGCCGTAATCGTGAAGTATAAGATCGTGCACGCCGATTATCGGCTTATGCGAGAGGATCAGGGATTCAAGCTCGTCGACAAGCTCCTTTTCGGGGCGCATGCCCAAAAGCGGCTCGATGGTCTCCTTTGCGGCGCGGTAGCCTGCAAAAAGTATAAAGCACGCAACCAATATACCGATATATCCGTCGATCATCCAATCGGTGAAGTGCATCACGGCAAGCGAAACCAAAACGGCAAGCGTTGCTATCGCATCGCCTATCGAGTCGGAGGCGGTCGCCACCATCGCGGCAGAGCCGATCTTTTTACCGACGGCGCGGTTGTAGAAAAACATATAAAGCTTGATAACGACCGAAATTGCGAGGATCACCACCGATGCAATGCTTAATTCTGTCGGCTTGGGGTCGGTTATCGCATCGACCGACGAGGAAAGAAGCTCAAAGCCCATAACGAAAATGAGCATCGCAACGATAAGTCCCGAAATATATTCGATCCTTCCGTGCCCAAACGGATGCTCGGGGTCGGGCTTTTTGCCCGCAAGACGAAAGCCGACCATCGTTACCAGCGAAGATCCTGCATCCGAAATGTTGTTGACCGCGTCGGCGGTAACGGCAACCGAGCCTGTAAGCGTGCCGACAAAGATCTTAAGCGCAAACAGAACTAGATTAAGAAAAATTCCGCAAGCACCGCACAAAAGTCCGTATTTGCGCCGTGTTTCCTCGGATCTCATATCCTTGTTTTTTATAAATACAGAAGCAAGAAAGCGAATCATTTCTATTTCCTCACAATATCAGCGAATTTAAAGGGTATTGCCTTTTTAAGCTCTGAAATATTCATTTCGACCTGTCTGCCTATCTTACCTGCCGAAAAGATGACTTTTTCCTTTTCCTCGGCGGTAAAATGCACCACGGTTTCGAAAAGCTTTTTCATGCCCACGGGCGAGCATCCGCCGTGGACGTAGCCGGTAAGCGGCAAAAGCTCGGCTTGCTTAATCATCGCAACCGATTTTTCACCGACCGCCGCGGCAGCGCGCTTAAGATCAAGCTCGCACGCCGAGGGGATAACGAAAACGTAATTCTTCTTCGAAGGAGCAACGGTAACAAGCGTTTTGAAAACCACGCTATCGTCGTATCCGAGCTTTTTTGCGATCTCGACACCCGAAAGCGCCACCTTCGTATCGTATCCGTGCGCGATATAATCGGCGTTTACGCTGTCGAGTATTCTCATCGCGTTTGTTTTATCTTCTTTTTTCATTTTCTCTTTTTCCAAATAATTATAACAATCACTAAAATTATAACCGCAATCATTGCTATTCCGCCGATTATAAACGGCAAAGCGCTTGCTTTTTCTTCTTCAACTATATCGGCAACGCTTTCCTCAACGCTTGCCTCGACCGAGCTTTCGCCCTGTATTTCGCGGTCGACGTTAACGGTCACCGTTCTTTCGGCAATGACCTCGCCGTTGTAAAGTATCTCGAAGGTAAAGGTATCGGTTCCGTTGAACTTTCGGTCGGCAAGATAGGTAAACGTGCCCGAGCCGTTTGTAAGGTTGGCAAATCCGTTTTTCGGCGATTGCTTCATTTTATAAGTACAATGCCAGTCGCCGTTGACGCCCGTTTCGCCGCTTACGCGCTTGTTATCGGTAACGGTAAGCTCGCTTGTGTATTCCGTGCTCACCTTTTCGGTCGGAAGTGAAAGCGTGCCCTTTATAAATTTATAAGTCGCATCGTAATACCAACGCAATTCGGGGTTGGTCGAAACGGCGCAATCGTAAAACACGCCCGGGCCTGCGCCGTTGTAATAGGCGTGAACCGTGTCGGTCATCAAGCCGTTTTGTGACGCCGAAACGAGATATTGCTCGTAAAATTTACCGAGAGAGGCGTCCCAACGCACTCCGTCGGCAATTTCCATCTGAATGCCTAACCCCAATTGCTTTGCGGTTTGGGCAAAATCCTCCATCATTCCCTCGGGATCATCCTTTAAGGAATCGTTAAAGGAAAGGTTCGGCTGCATAAGCATCGCATCGAACTTAAATTCATCGTTCGCGTCGATGCCGACCGCCTGATAATAGGGTATCATCACACATTGAAGTCCGCGGTCGTGCATTAATTTCGCCGCATCGCGCGCAAAGTCCCACTCAAAATCGTGGTTCTGCCTTGTAATACCCTCGCTGTTGCAAAAATAACCCTTTAGCTCGATGTTTTTAAAATCCGCCTCGGCGAAGCGCTTGTCGACCTCGTCCATAAACCATTTCGTAACGTCAAGTGTGGCTTGGTAGCAGTCGATCTTGTCTACCTTTCCGTCACCGTCGTAATCGCCGAACTCGATATCGCCTATTTTCGGATAGGGAATCGTCAAATAGACGCTCGTTTTATAGCTTTCATCAAGCTTGAGCGTTTCTTTCATCTCGGCGGTCGCCTCGTCAAGCGCAAACAAATTGAATTCGGGATGAAAATAGTTGTCGAGAAGCGTTATCCAGTCGGACATGACCGTCTGTCCGCCCGAAATGGTAAGGTTACCTCCTGACGGGCATTTTCCCTGAAGCGTTAAAAACATTACCGCGTCGAACATCGTGTCGACGACCTTTCTGTTCTCGTCACGGTAGCCTATATAATAAAGGAAGGAATCCCTGGTGTTATTAACGAGAGCTTCATTTTCGGGAGAATAGCCTGCGTGGAAGCAAACGATATCGTGAACGCCGCCGAGCGCATCTCTGTTCAGATATTCACCCTTGCCCTTTTCGATAATATCGCAAAAATCGGTCGGCGGAGTAAGCGTCGAGCCTCTGCTTCCGTAAATTTCAAGCTCGTCGATAAAGGTGTTTACCGTCACGTCGAAGCTGAGCGCAATATATCTCGCCGCGGTCGGCTTGAAGGTCATTTCGTATTTTGCAATTTCGGTGTTGTTCGTACGAGAGGGCAAAAAGGGCGATTGGTTGCCGCTTAGGTTTTCGACGCGCGCAAAATTATTGCCATCCTGCGAAACGAACACCTCGATTTTCTTTGGCGCAACGACGCCTGCCTGGCTGTTTTGCAAAAATCTCGTTACGATCCTGTCGACCGTGCAATTTTCACCAAGATCGATTTTTAAAATTCTGCCCGTCGCGCGGTAAAATTTTGCCCAGGCGGAATCGCCGAAATCGGCTCTGCCGTATTTACCGTCGGTAAGAATTTTCGAGGTAAAGCGGTCCATCTCGGCATAGCTTTTACCGTTTGCGATATGGCTTTCCGCCGTTACCTCTCTGCCCGAAGCAAGATTTTCACCGTCGGCAAGTGCAAAAACGCCGAAAATATTTAAAAGAAAAGCTGTCACAAGCAAAGCAAAGCAGACTCGCTTCATACGAAAATCCCCCGAAAACCTTTATTTTTCAACTAAATTATAATATCTTTTACCCGAATATGTCAAGAATTTTTATTATTTTAAAAAATTACTCTTGCAAAGCGATGAAATTCATTATATAATAAGGTAACGCACTAACAAAAAACCAAGGAGTCTTTGTATTATGAGCATAAACATAGATTTTTACGGTGATTTTACGGTCGACAAGTCCGAGCCCGTCAATTATCCGATCTCCTCTGAACGCGTAAACCTTATCAAGGGAAAAAAGCAGAAGATCAAAAATTTTGAATTGATAGAAAAAAACCATCAAACCGAATGGTTTAACACCCCTGCGGACAGCCCCAAGCTTACCGACGGCATTTTTGCGACCGAGCCCGATTGCAATGACGAAGCGTTTTTCCACTTCACCTCGGGTAGTGCAAGAAGCATTATGTACGATATCGGCGCGGTTTGTGCAGTTGACGGCGCAACGCTTTCCATCCTCCGTCAGGACGTTACCGGCGTAAGCGCTCCGCCCAGAGTTTCCATCTTTCTTTCCGAAAATGGCGAAGATTGGCAAAAGGCAGGCGAATTTACCGAAATCTATGCCGAGGAAAAGGCTGCCATCATCCGCAAAAAGATTGACTTTGACAAGAAATATAAAGCAAGATATGCAAAATTCAGCTTCGTTATGACCTCGCACGTCTGGATCGACCAGCTCGAGCTTTTCGGCTGCACCGATATTTCGGGTGCCTGCGATATCGTCGCCGAGCCCGAAGCTGAAACCGCCTTCCCCGATCAATATGCATCGACCGAGGCTTTGGGTGCAAAGGACGTTCTTTTGGCATACTTCTGCCACGAAAACAAGGCGCCCATCACCAAGGATATCTTCCTTCCCCACGTTGCATATATGGAAAACGGCGAGATCAAGGATGCCCTCTTCGACGGCTTCCTCTTCCTTCCCTACGTTGCATTCCTTTACGATAAATACACCAAGCGCCCCCTTAAAAAGGATAAATGGCAGTATTATATCGATCAGCAATATATCGCAAACGGCAATATGGACGCGCTTGATCAGGCGGCGGCAGAGGTCGGCGAAAAATTGGGTATGCCCGATTACAAGGTAAAGGTTTATCTTTCCATCCTCTATCCCGTTACCGAGGTTACCGAATTCGGCGAAATAGACGGCAAAAACCTCAACTTTACCAAGCTCGAGGACCGCAAGGCAGGTCTTAAATGGCTTATCGACGAGCAATACAAGGGCTTCGTTGAAAAGAATTACAAGCACCTTGAATTAAAGGGCTATTACTGGTTCACCGAGGAGATCAATTATTCCGACAGCCAGTTGATCGAGCTTTTGCGTTACACCACCGATTACGTGCGCGATATGGGACTTATCACGACCTGGATCCCCTATTTCCACGCTTCGGGCTATAACGATTGGCAAAACCTCGGCTTTGACGTGGTTTGCTACCAGCCCAATTATGCATTTAACCAAGCTGTTCCCGACAGCCGACTTTTCAATGCGGCGGCAACCGCAAAGCTCCACGGTATGTGTATCGAGCTTGAGGTTGGCGGTACTCAGCCCTGGAATATCGAAAGAATCAAAAAATATTATGCCGCAGGCGCGCTTACCGGATATATGAAGGATGCCGCGCACATGTACTATCAGGGCGGCGTTCCCGACGTTTATTATTACGCATATAAATCCGAAGATCCCGATCTTCACTCGGTTTATACCGACACCTATCGCTTTATCAAGGGCACGTTTGACCCCAACGAAATAGAATTTAATTTGGAGGACTGAATAAAATGATCGAAAAAGTAAAAGACGCCAACACCGACAAGCTCGCGGCCGCAATCGTAAGCGTTCGCTCTGTTGAGGAAGCATACCGTTTCCTTTCCGACCTTTGCACTATCAGCGAAATTACCGAAATGAGCAAGCGCCTCACCGCTGCAGAAATGCTCCGCGACGGCAACACCTATAACGAAATTGCAGAAAAAACCCACCTTTCCACCGCAACCATCACCCGTGTAAACCGCGCTCTCCGTTACGGCAGCGACGGCTATTCGATGGTTCTTGACCGTATTTCTGAATGAGCTTTGCTGCGCTGGCGGAAATTTATGACCGCATAAACGGCGAAGCTTACCAACCTTATGCAGATATGCTTGAGGACGCATTTAAATTATCCGATATCGAAGTTAAGGAAGTGCTTGACCTCGGTTGCGGCACGGGCGGAATAACCGCATTGCTTGCCGACAGAGGCTATGATATGATTGGGCTTGACATTTCGCCCGATATGCTTAATATCGCGCGGGAGCGCAATTACGGCAAAAACACTCTCCTTTTGTGTCAGGATATGTGCGAATTCGAGCTTTACGGAACGGTCCAGGCGATCTATTCATCGTTTGACTGTCTGAATTATATCGTTAAGAACAAAGACCTCAAGCAGGTCTTTGTTTTGGCGCGCAATTATCTTGAAGCGGGCGGACTTTTTATCTTCGACGTGAACACCCGTGCAAGATATACCGACGTGTTTGACGGTAACAGCTTCGTTTATGACTTTGAAGACGGCATTTTTGCCGTATGGCGCAACGCGTTCGACGAAAAAAAGGATATCTGTGAATTTGATATCGACGTTTTCTTTGAATCCGAGGACGGACTTTACGAACGCGAATGTGAAACGCAAACCCAAAAATACCACTCCGACGAGGAGATAATGAGCTGTGCAGAGGGATTTGAGCTTATATCGCGCACGGGCGGTAAGGGCTTTGACGGCTGCAACGAAAACGAAAAGGTATATTACGTTTTCAAAAAGCTTTGACCGAGAGGTTTTTTATGAAAATATCCGAAATTTTAAAATCGAAAGAAATAACCGTTTCCTGCGAGATATTTCCGCCCAAATTGGGCACGGAATTGGCGCAAAGCCGCAAAATTGTTTCGGAAATGGCGGCGTTGAAGCCGGATTTCATTTCCGTGACCTACGGTGCGGCGGGCTCTACCGCGCAATTCACCGCCGAGCTTGCCGAGGAGGTAGAAAACTGCAAAATCGCATCGCTCGCCCACGTTACCTGTGTTTCGTCGGACGAGGAATCGCTTAAAAGCTATCTCGATTCGCTTAAGGCAAACGGTATTCAGAACATCCTTGCACTCCGCGGCGATATGCCCGTCGGACGCGAGCCGAAAAGGGTCTACCCCCACGCGAGCGACCTTGCGAGAGCGATAAAGGAAACGGGGGATTTCTGTGTTGGCGGCGCTTGCTATCCCGAGGGACACCCCGAGGCGAAAAGCGTTTCCGCAGATATCGACGCTTTGAAGATAAAGGCGGAAAGCGGCTGCGAATTTTTCACCACACAGATGTTTTTCGATAACGATATAATGTATTCGTTTATGACGAAGTTTCAGCGCAAGGGCATTAATATCCCCGTAATTGCGGGTATAATGCCGATCACCAACGCAAGACAGCTAATGAGAAGCGCATCGCTTTCGGGCACGACCGTGCCGCGAAGACTGCGCGAGATCGTTGAGCGCTTCGGCGAAAAGCCCGAGGCTATGCGTCAGGCAGGCATTATTTACGCCACCGAGCAGATAATCGACCTTATTGCAAACGGCGTTAACAACATCCATATCTATGCAATGAACAAGCCCGACGTAGCGTCGGAGATACTTTCGAATATTTCGGAGATCATAAAATGAGTATTCTTGAACTTTTCGGGAAAAAAGCGCTTGTCTTCGACGGCGCAATGGGCACGATGCTCCAAGCAAGCGGCTTGAAAGCAGGTCAGCTTCCCGAAACGCTTAACCGTTCGATGCCCGAAGCGGTCCTTAACGTCCACCGAGCTTATATAAACGCAGGCGCGGACGTTATTTCGACAAACTCCTTCGGCGCAAACGCGGTCAAGCTTGCACCTTACGGATTAGACAGTGAAAGCGAGGTTTTCCTTGCCGTTTCGCTTGCAAAAAAAGCGGCGGAGGAATCCGACCGCAAAATATTCGTTGCCGCGGACATCGGTCCGACAGGCAAACTGATGCCCCCTTTGGGTGATTTTTCGTTTGAAGAAGCGGTAAACGCCTTTAAGGGAGCCGTTATCGGCGCGCAAAAAGCAGGCGCCGACCTTATTTTCTTCGAAACATTTTCCGACCTTTACGAATGCAAGGCGGCGATAACCGCCGCAAAGGAAAACACAAGCCTTCCCGTTGCGGTCTCGCTTACCTTTGACGAAAACGGCAGAACCTTGACCGGTGCGGACGCGCAAACGGTTGCGTTCTATCTGTCCTCGGTCGGCGCGGATATTATCGGCGTGAACTGCGGTCTTGGCCCCGATGCGATGGAGCCTATCGCGATCGAGCTTGCATCCTTTGGCATCCCGATGATCGTCAATGCAAACGCAGGCTTGCCCAAAATTGCCGAAGACGGAAGCACCTATTTCGATATCGCGCCTTCGCGCTTTACCTCGTTTGCCAAGAATCTTTATGAAAACGGCGTTGCCGCAGTCGGCGGATGCTGCGGAACGAGCCCCGAATATATCAAATGCGTTGCCGAGGCGGCAAGGGACAAAAGCATTGTTCTCCGTCCGAGAAAAATTTTGTCCGCGGTTTGCTCGGGCACACGCATGTACACGCTCGGCAGTAAATGCGCGATAGTCGGCGAGCGATTGAACCCAACGGGTAAATCGAAGCTCAAGGAGGCTTTGCGCAACAAAAATCTCGATTATCTATGTAACGAGGCGGTTGCCCAACAGGCGTCCGACGCCGATATTCTCGACGTAAACGTCGGCATACCCGAAATCGACGAAAGCGAAATGCTTAAATCGGCGGTTCTTGCGGTGCAAAACGTTACCGACCTTCCGCTTCAGCTCGATTCTGCCGATGCATCTGCATTGACTCTTGCGGCGCGCGTGTACAACGGCGTGCCGATAATCAATTCAGTCAACGGCAAGGAGGATTGCCTTGACTCGATACTCCCGATAGTGAAAAAATGCGGCGGTATGTGCGTTGCGCTTCTGCTTGACGAAAACGGTATCCCCGATACGGCAGAAGGCAGACTTGCTATTGCCGATAAAATAATCGACCGCGCAAAAGAATACGGAATCGACGAAAAGCGGTTCCTTTTCGATGCGCTTACAATGACGGTCGCAACCGATGAAAAAAGCGGTGAAAAGACGCTTGAATGCGTAAAACGGCTTAGCGAAAGAGGACTTTACACAACTCTGGGCGTTTCGAACATCTCGTTCGGTATGCGCAACCGAGAGGAGATAAACGCCTCCTTCCTTGGCGCGGCAGTGTCACGCGGGTTGACCGCCGCGATAATGAATCCGTCGAGCGAAAGCATGAAGCTCGTCCTTTCGCAGGAGGAGCCCTGCCCCGACTTCAGCTATGAAAAGGAGCCCACGGGCGAAACGGCAGTTTCGGGAAGCAAAAAGGAATTCAACCTCTTCGATGCGGTTTATCTCGGACTTTCGGCAAAGGCTTACGAGCTTGCGGCAGAAGCGTTAAAGGTTAAAAAGCCGCTTGAGGTTATTGAATCCGACCTCATCCCTGCGTTAAACGCGCTCGGCGAGGATTATGAAAGCAAAAAGATCTTCCTTCCCCGTCTGCTTGGCGGCGCCGAGGCGGCAAAATCGGCGTTTAAGGCGGTAAATCAGGCGATGGAATCGAGCGACGAAGCCAAAAACGGTATGAAGGTCGTTTTCGCAACGGTGCACGGCGATATCCACGATATCGGCAAAAACATCGTCGTTACACTACTTTCGAACTACGGCTTTACCGTTGTCGACCTTGGCAAGGACGTCCCCCCGAAAACGATTCTTGACGCCGTTATCGAGCATAACGCAAGTCTTTTGGGCCTTTCGGCATTGATGACAACAACCGTTCCGGCAATGGTAGAAACGGTGCGTCTTGTGCGCGAGCACTGCCCCGAAACCAAAATAATGGTCGGCGGCGCCGTTCTTACAAAGGAATATGCAGAAACGATGGGCGCAGACTTTTTCGGCATTGATGCTATGGCTGCGGTAAGATTTGCGCAAAGTATTGACCTTTAAGACATATTCTTTTTGCAAAAAACCATTGCAATTTAACGATTACTTTGGTATAATTAGCTTGAAGAATAATGCGGTAGTTTTGACCGCAAACGCAAAACAAAGAAATAATAATGCAGGAGAAAATAAAATGAAAGCTATTGTTAACGGCAAAATCATTTTGAAGGACCGCATTGTTGAAGGAAGCGCGCTTCTTTACAGCAATGTGATCGAAGGTATCGTTCCGGCAGACAAGCTCCCCGAAGGTGTTGAGGTTATCGACGCTAAGGGCGGCTACGTTGCTCCCGGTCTTATCGATATCCACATTCACGGCTACCTCGGAAAAGACGTTTGCGACGGCGAAGAAGAAAGCATTCGCACCATTTCCAAGGGCTTGCTTGCAAACGGTGTAACCGGCTATCTTCCCACCACCATGACCGTTGATATGAAGGTCATCAAAAAGGCTCTCGAGGTTTGCAGAGCACTTAAGGAAGAAAGCAAGACCTGGGAAGGCTCGACCATCTTGGGCGTTCACGCCGAAGGTCCCTTCATCAGCGCAGCAAAGAAGGGCGCGCAGGATCCCAAATACATCCTTAAGCCCGATGCAAAGTTCGTTAAGGAATATGCGGACATCATCAGAATCATCTCGCTCGCACCCGAAGAAGACGAAAACTTTGAAGCAATTCAGGAAATCCGCCGCGATACCGACGTTATTATGTCGATCGGTCACACCAGCGCCGACTATGAAACCGCTATGAAGTCGACCGAGGTCGGTATGCGCCACGTTACCCACCTCTTCAACGCAATGACCGCGCTTGCACACCGTGCACCCGGCGTTGTTACCGCTGCATTCAACAGCGACGTTTCCTGCGAGCTTATCGTTGACGCGTTCCACGTTGACCCCGTTCTTTACGACGTTCTCTTTAAGATCAAGGGCAGAAAGCTCTGCTTCATCACCGACTGTCTCCCTGCAGGCGGTCTTCCCGAAGGCGAATACACCCTCGGCGGAAGCAAGATCATCTACCGCGGCATCGTTTGCCGACTCGAGGACGGCACCGTTGCAGGCTCGGTTCTCCATCTTAACAAGGGTGTTTGGAACGTTTACACCAACTCCTCTATTCCTTTGTGGGAATGCGTTAACGGCGCATCTCTCAACCCTGCAACCACTCTCGGCATCGACGACAAGAAGGGCTCGATCGAGGTTGGCAAGGATGCAGACATCATCATCACTGATAATGAATTTAACGTAGAAAAAACCATCATCGGAGGTAACACCAAATATGAAGCTTAAGGTTAATGCTAAACTCGACCCCCAATTTGCTCCTCTTTCCATCGTATGCCGCGAAATGCGCGAAGCTACCAAGGAAAACGGACAGGACCTTGTTATCGCAGTTGAAAGAAACAAGGGCTATATCACCACCTACAAGACCCGCGTTTTCGTTGACGGCACCGGCCACGACGAAGAAAACTTTGATTTCGTTGAAAGAATGGTCAAGGCACTCCTTTGGGTTGCAGGCGGCTTTAAGGTAATCATCGCAGGTAGCGAGGTTATCGGTAACAAGATCAAGGAAGCATACTCCGATGGCGGCTCCCGTGATTTCGACGTTCACTTTATGGAACGCGTTTACGAACGTCCCTTCGAGGTTGTAATTTGTCCTATCGAGGAAGCTCCCGAAGACGTTTCCGGCGCAGCTCCCGTTGGCCGTCACCTCGACGGTTGCCGTATCGGCTTCGACGCAGGCGGATCCGACAGAAAGGTTTCTGCGGTTATCGACGGCGAAACCGTATATTCCGAAGAAGTTGTTTGGTTCCCCAAGATCAACTCCGATCCCGACTATCACTATCAAGGCATTCTCGATGCAATGAAGACCGCTGCATCCAAGATGCCCCGCGTTGACGCTATCGGTATCTCGAGCGCAGGCGTTTACGTTGACAACCGTATCATGGTTGCTTCCCTCTTCCTCAAGGTTAACGATGAAGACTTTGAAAAGAAGGTTAAGAATATGTACATCGACGTTTGTAAGGAAATCGGCGCGGATATCCCCGTTGAGGTTGCAAACGACGGTGACGTTACCGCACTTGCAGGCGCAATGAGCTTGGAGGACGATTCGGTTCTCGACGTTGCAATGGGTACCTCCGAAGCAGTTGGCTACGTTGATCCTCAGGGCAACATCACCGGCTGGCTCAACGAGCTCGCATTCGCTCCCGTTGACTTCTGCAAGAACGCAATGGTTGACGAATGGTCCGGCGACTATGGCTGCGGCGTTAAGTACTTCTCGCAGGACGGCGTTATCAAGCTTGCTCCCTTCGCAGGTATCGAGCTCGATGAAGCACTCTCCCCCGCAGAAAAG
This sequence comes from Clostridia bacterium, assembly GCA_017560145.1. Lineage (GTDB taxonomy): Bacteria > Bacillota > Clostridia > Oscillospirales > CAG-382 > Coliplasma. Next base: position 12,636 of record JAFYON010000085.1, read on the forward strand.
CTTAAGGTTGTTCAGAACCTTATGAAGGAAGGCGACGAAAGAGCTGCTGCTATCTATGACACCATCGGTGCATACTTCGGCTACGCTATCGCATTCTACGCTGAATTCTATGATATGAAGCACGTTCTCATCATGGGCCGTGTAACCTCCGGCGACGGCGGTGTTATCCTTCTTGAACGCGCTCAGGAAGTTCTTGATAAGGAATTCCCCGAGCTCGCAAAGAAGATCCAGCTCCACATCCCCGATGAAAAAGCTCGCCGCGTAGGTCAGTCTGTTGCAGCTGCATCTCTTCCCAAGACTAAGTAAACGCTTTTAAAATAGTATAATAGTTAATACGAGAGAGGGGCTTTTTGCAAAAAGCCCCTCTCTCGAACTCTCTCCCCAAAAACTTTCAATATAAATTAATTATTTTTTAAAGACTGCATTAGTGCGGTCTTTTTTGTTTGTCACGCATACGGGCGATTCGTGAATCGCCCGCAGGTAACATAGAAGGCAAACGGAACATTAGGACACAAAACGGAGCAACAAAAAAGGCTTCCCCTTGGGGGGAAGCTGTCAGTGCGGTAAAATAGCACTGACTGATGAGGGGTTCGTTAACTAATTTTATAAATGTATTTTACCCCTCATCCGTCAAAATCAAAGATTTTGCCACCTTCCCCCAAGGGGGAAGGCTATTCAGAATTCAACGCAACATTAATGCACTAATAATAATTAATATTAAAAGCTTTTGAAAAAAGAGCGCGAGAGAAAAACTTTTTTAAAAGTTGTTCTCTCGCAAAAAATCCTCAATTATTCGATCAGTCTATTCCCGCGATTGCAAAAACGTAATTTTCGCAATCCTCGAACTTGATCGCAAACGCCTTGATGCTCACACCGTGAACCTTTTTCGCGAAGCGGTTACCGTCAACGACCGAGAAGTTGGGGAAATCGGAAAGCGTTTTGCCTGCCGCCTTGATATAAGCTTCCTTACGAACCCAGATCTTAACAAAGTTTTCACGCTCTGCTTCACGCGCGCTGTCGCGGAGATATTCTACCTCGTCATACGAGAAGAAGCGTTCCGCAAGCGTCATGTGGTCGATCTTGTTTCCTTCGGCGATAATATTGGGAAGATATTCGCCGTCGATACCGATCGCCTTTTCGTAGATAACCAAAAGCATTACGTTATTAGCACAGGTGATGGAAATATGCACGTTTTCGGCATTTTCAACCGAAGGTCTGCCCTTTTCGTCATAAACCACCTTTGCCTTGGGGTTTTTAAGATATTCGCGCACCGCGTTCTGAACGTCGGTCTGGCGCTTCTTTTTGGTGTTGCTGTTTTCAAGAATAAAGGTTTTTAATGCCATTTAGTTTTCCTCCCCAACGGTTTCAACCGCTTCTGCATTGTTTTCGGCTTCAACCGGAGTTTCTTCTGTTTCCTTGCTTTCCGATTCGGTTTCGGGGTCAACAACGGCGAATCTTGCAACCGTCGAGCCCTCTTCAAGACGCATAACGATTACGCCCGAAGCGCTTCTGCCGTAAACCGGAATTTCGGAGATACGTGTACGGATGATAATACCGCCGTCTGTAATAAGCATTACCTCTTCGTTTTCACGAACGAGCTTGAGTCCCGCAAGCGAGCCTGTCTTTGCGCTTACGCCGTGACAGATAAGACCTCTGCCGCCGCGGTGCTGACGCTTGTATTCGCCCGTAAAGCTGCGCTTACCGAATCCGTTTTCGGTAATTGTAAGAATATAAAGCTCGTTATCGTCGCTTCCCTCGGGGATAATGCCTGCGCCGACAACGTAATCGCCCTCATCAAGCGTAACCGCACGTACACCGCGCGCGTGTCTGCCCATTTCACGAACGTCATGCTCGGTAAAGCGGATCGAGATACCGCGGTTTGTCGCAACGATAATATCGTCGTCACCGTTCGAACGGAGAACGTAAAGCAGCTGATCGCCCTCGTCAAGAGTGATCGCGTAAAGACCGTTCTGACGCTTTGTCTTATACGCCATAAGGTTAATACGCTTAACAACGCCCAATTTAGTAACGAGAACAAGGTTTTGATCCTCGGTAAACTCGGTCACGGGCACGATAGCAGTGATCTTTTCATCGCTGTCGAGCGATAAAAGGTTTACAAGGTTTGTACCCTTTGCGGTACGTGCGCTTTCGGGAATTTCATAGCACTTCTTGATGTAAACCTTACCCGTATTCGAGAACATAAGCAAGAAATCGTGGCTGTGAGAGATAATAACGTCCTCCACAAAGTCCTCTTCTCTCGTGCCCATTGCGGTTATACCCTTACCGCCTCTGCGCTGTGCCTGATAGGTATCACTGGGCAAACGCTTAACGTAGCCCGCGCGTGTTGCGGTGATAACGCAGGTTTCACGCTCGATAAGGTCCTCGATAAGAATATCGTTTTCGGCTTCGACGATGTCGGTACGTCTTTCGTCGCCGTATTTGTTCTTGATATATTCAAGGTCTTCCTTGATGATCGCTTCGATCTTGGTTTCGTCGGCAAGAATTTCCTTAAGCTCCTTGATAAGGTTGTAAAGGAATGCCAAACGGTCTTCGATCTTCTGTCTTTCCATGCCCGAAAGCTTACCGAGAGTCATATCTACGATAGCCTGTGCCTGAGCCTCGGAAAGTCCAAAGCGCTCCATAAGATTTGCCTTCGCATCGGCAATGTTTGCGCTTGCGCGGATTATCGAAATAACCTCGTCGATATTGTCGATTGCGATCTTATAGCCCTCAAAAATGTGTGCCTCGTGCTCTGCCTTTGCAAGGTCGAATCTTACTCTGCGGGTAACGACCTCCTTGCGGTGGTTAAGGTAGTGTGTAAGCACTTCCTTGAGGTTAAGCAGCTTGGGCACGCCGTTTACGAGCGCAACCATATTCACCGCGCAGGTATCCTGCATCTGGGTGTATTTGTAAAGAAGGTTAAGAACGATCTGCGCGTTTGCATCCTTTTTAATATCGATAACGATACGCATACCCGCCTTACCCGATTCGTTACGGATATCGGAAATGCCCTCGATACGCTTGTTCTTTACAAGCTCTACCATGCTGTCGAGAAGCATCGAGCGGTTGACCTGATAAGGAATTTCGGTGACGATAATGCTCGTTCTGCCGTTTTTCTCCTCGAAATGCGCCTTAGCGCGCACGCGGACCTTACCTCTGCCGGTCATATATGCCTCATAGATGCCGCTTGTGCCGTAGATCGTACCGTAGGTCGGGAAATCGGGACCCTTGATATACTGCATAAGCTCAACTATCGAGCAATCGGGATTATCGATAAGATATTCGGTCGCCTCGATTACCTCACGCATATTGTGCGTGGGAATGTTGGTTGCCATACCAACCGCGATACCAACGCTGCCGTTTACCAAAAGGTTGGGGAAGCGCGAAGGAAGCACGACAGGCTCCTTGCGCATATTATCGAAGTTGGGAACGAAGTCAACAACGTCCTTTTCGATATCCTCCATAAGCTCGTCGGCGATTCTTGCCATTCTCGCTTCGGTATAACGGTATGCCGCAGGGGGGTCACCGTCGATGTTACCGAAGTTACCGTGCTTATCGATAAGCGGATAACGGATCGAGAAATCCTGACCAAGACGAACCATTGCATCGTAAACCGATGCGTCGCCGTGAGGATGGTAACGGCCAAGCACGTTACCGACGGTCGTTGCCGACTTACGGAAGGGCTTGTCATAGGTCAATCTGTCCTCATACATCGCGTAAAGGATACGTCTGTGTACCGGCTTCATACCGTCGCGTACGTCGGGCAAAGCACGGCCGACGATAACGCTCATCGCATAGTCGATATAACAGCTTTTAATTTCGTTTTCTATTCCGATATTGTGAATAACCTGTTCTTCGTGGTTACTGTAATCGTATTCGTGTGCCATATTTATTCAGTTCTGCGGTAACGCTCGGTTAAATAAGCCTAACGTGTCCCCCGCGTGAACGTTCTCCTTTGCTTTATTAAATAACGCAAAATTAACTTGTTTTCAAAAAACCGTGTGTTTTTCAATGGAGAGCGATAGCTCTCTTAGGTATCAAGATTAGCGTATTTTGCGTTCGCCTCGATAAAGTCGCGGCGAGGCTCTACCTTATCGCCCATAAGCACCGAGAACAAAGCGTCTGCTTCCAATGCGTCCTCGATGGTAATGCGCTTAAGAATTCTCTTTTCGGGGTCCATTGTGGTATCCCAAAGCTGTTCGGGATCCATTTCACCAAGACCCTTATATCTTTCAGCCTGAGCGTTGCCGCCAAGCTCCTCGATATACATATCTCTTTCCTCGTCCGAGAAGGCGTATCTTTGCTGTTTTCCGCGGTATACCTTATAAAGGGGAGGTGTTGCGGAATAAACGTGTCCTGCCTCGATAAGAGGTCTCATATGACGGAAGAAGAAGGTGAGAAGAAGCGTTTTGATATGCGAGCCGTCGACGTCGGCATCGGCCATAAGAATGATCTTGCCGTAGCGAAGCTTGGTTATATCGAATTCACTGCCGATGCTCGTACCGAGCGCAAGGATGATAGGCGTGATCTGTACCGAGGAATAAACCTTGTCGATACGGTTCTTTTCGACGTTCAAGATCTTACCGCGAAGGGGAAGAATTGCTTGGAATCGGCTGTCGCGGCAATCCTTTGCGGTACCACCTGCCGAGTCACCTTCCACGAGATAAAGCTCGGTGTATTCCATTCTTCTTTCGTTACAGTCGGCAAGCTTGCTGGGAAGCGAGCTAGATTCAAGAAGACCCTTTCTTCTGGTAAGCTCACGCGCCTTCTTCGCCGCTTCTCTTGCTCTTGCGGCAAGAACCGATTTTTCGATAATAATTCTTGCAACGTCGGGGTTTTCCTCGAAGAATATCGAAAGCTTTTCGTTAACTATGCCCTCAACAAGTGTTCTTATTTCGCTGTTACCCAATTTTGCCTTGGTCTGGCTTTCGAACTGAGCGTCCTCGAGCTTGACCGAAATAACCGCCGAAAGACCTTCTCTTACGTCGTCGCCGGTAAGCTTTTCATCGCCCTTGAAGAGGTTGTATTTTTTACCGTATTCGTTAAGCGATTTCGTAATACCGACCTTAAAGCCGGTTTCGTGAGTACCGCCGTCGACCGTATGCATATTGTTTGCAAACGAAAGGATCGAATCGGTAATGGTTTCGTTATACTGAAGCGCGATCTCGGCAACCGAGCCGTCCTTTTCACCCGAAACGTAAATTACGGGGTGCAAGGGATCCGCGCCCTTTTTCTGGTTAAGAAATTCAACGAAGGAACGGATACCGCCCTCGAAGCAGAAGTTTTCTTCGTTATCCTCGCCGCGGCGCTTGTCGCAAATGCTTATCGAAACGCCTGCATTAAGGAAGGATTGCTCGCGGAGACGGGTTTTAACGGTTTCATAATCGAACTCAACCGTTTCGAAAATGGTATCGTCGGGCCAGAAGCGCACGTGAAGACCGTGAAGATCGGTGCTGCCAATCTCGCGGAATTCTTCAACGACGTTACCGCGCTCAAACGCGATATAATAGCCCATACCGTCGCGGTAGTTGTGAAGCTCGACACGCTTTGAAAGCGCGTTAACAACGCTCGCACCTACACCGTGAAGACCGCCTGCGATCTTGTAACCGCCACCGCCGAATTTACCGCCCGCGTGAAGTATGGTGTATATAACCTCAAGCGTGGGACGTCCTACGGTCGGATGGATACCTGCGGGAACACCGCGTCCGTCGTCGGTAACCTCACAGCTGCCGTCAGCGTGAAGAATAACGCGGATGTTATGGCAATGGCCTGCAAGCGCTTCGTCGATCGCGTTGTCAACGATTTCGCTTATAAGGTGGTGCAAGCCCTTTACCGAGGTGGTACCGATATACATACCGGGACGCTTTCTTACCGCCTCAAGTCCCTCAAGAACCTGTATTTGACTGTCGCCGTATGCGTTTTCAACAGTATTGATGTTTTCGCTCATTTCATTTCACCGCGGCTTTCCCTTTTTCGGTTAAAAACCGCTCTCCTTTTCTTATTTTCCGAATTTTTAATTCGGTAAGATGGATTCTTTATAAAATCGGTTATTTTTTAATCCACAACGGCTTTATTTCGTTATTAAGCCGTTTTTTAATGCTGTCTACCGAAATTCCGCTGATATAAACGGTATCGGTAAATTCTCCGTCACAGAGTATAAAGCTTTTCGGCAGGTCGTTTGAAACGCTCACAACGCCGTGCTCGTCCTCTTTTCTTTTGAAAAGCTCCTTCGTAGCCAAAGAAATACTTGCGCTTTCAATGTCGAAAATGCCGATTATTTCATTTTTATCAATGCTTTCGCCCTTTTCAAGCTGAAGATATCTCATTTTTATCTCCGAAAAAACTTTACTGAAAAATCTTTCCCTCGCGTACGAAGATCTTACCCTCGGTATCGAAAATTTCGCTTTCACAGCCGGTTATAATAACCTGTCTGTCGGTAATACGCGAAAGTATATATTCCTTTCTGTCCTTGTCAAGCTCAGAAAGTATATCGTCAAGCAGAAACACGGGATATTCGCCCGTAAGCTTCGCCGAAAGCTCACCCTCTGCAAGCTTCAATGCCAAAACCGCGCTTCTTTGCTGACCCTGAGAGCCATACATCCTTGCGCTTTTTTTGTTTATGACAACCGAAAAATCATCCTTATGCGCACCGTAGTGAGCCAAAAAGTGATCCTTTTCGTATTGCATTTTTTCTGCAAAAAGCGAAATATATTTTTCCTTTATTTCTTCCTGCGTTTCCAAATCCCCCGCCTGAGTCTGATAGCTCAGGGTAAGCTCTTCCTTTCCTCCCGACATATCGGCAAGGAAAATTTTTGCTTCTCTTTCAAGACGGTTGATATATTTACGTCTGTTAACGGTAATCGTGCCTGCCAATGCGGCAAGCTTTTCGTTGTAAACCTCCAAAAGCTCGTCAATAACGTTGCCGCGCTTTAAAAGTGCGTTTTTCTGCGCGAGCACACGGTTATATTCCGAAAGCGTCGAGGCATAACGCGGAAACGACTGGCTTATCGCAAGATCCAAAAACCTTCTTCGGTTTTCGGGCGAGCCCTTTACAAGGCTTAAGTGGTCGGGAGTGAATATTACGGCACGGAATCTTCCGATATATTCGGTCATCCGAAGCGGAGCGCTTTCGCCGATCTTTATAACCCGTCTTCCGCTCTTTGAAAGCGTTGCTGACATTTTCGTTTTTGCGTTGTTTCCGAAAAAGCGCATCGCAATGCTTCCCTTATCGTTCCCGAAGGTGATAAGCTCGCGGTCTTTGCAGTTGCGGAAGCTTTTGCCTGCCGCAAAATAGAATATTGCTTCAAGAATATTCGTTTTTCCTGCCGCATTTGCACCGCAAATAACGTTTACGCCCTTTGAAAACTCAATTTCACTGTCAACTGCGTTGCGGAAATTTTTTAAAGATAAATGCTCTACGTGCATGCTTTAAAATCAGTCCTTCAATTTGCAAGGCAAAACGAGATAGATGTAATTGCTGTTTTCGTCCTTTTCGGCAGGCTCTATCATCATGCTCATCAAGGGAGTAGAAAGCGAAGCCACGATCTTTTCGTCCTTGCAAGCGCGCAATGCATCCAAAAGATAACGGTTGTTAAAGCCGATCTCTATATCGTCGCCGTCCTTTTTGATTCTGATATTATCGTTTACGCTGCCGTACTGAGTGTTACAGGATATGTTAAGGCTGTTGTCTTCGAATTTGCATCTGAGAGGAGTTCTGAGCTTTTCATCAACAAGCAAGCTTGCTCTTTCAGCCGATTCGATAAATTCTGCTCTGCTGATGGTCGCAAAAATGCGGTTCGAGCTCGGTAACGCACGTCTGTAATCGAGATATTCACCCTCGAGCAAGCGCGAGAAGAATACGGTATTGTCGATCTTGAAGATAATGTATTTCGCGGTGAATTCAACTCTCAAGGGCTCGTCGCTGTCGTCAAGAAGCTTCGAAAGGTCGTTAAGCGCCTTGCCGGGTACGACGAACGAAAATCTGTTGTCGTTCTTGAATACGCAATTTTTTTCCTCACGCATTGCAAGACGGAAATTATCGAGCGCAACAACGGTAAGAGTTCTGTTTTCGATCATAAAGAGCTCACCGGTGAGAATGGGTCTTGCTTCGGACTGTGCAACCGCAAAAACGGTACTGCTGATAATGTCCTTCATAAGCGAGCGCGAGATTTCAAACGCGTTGTCGCCGCCCAATTCGGGTAATCCGGGGAAAACCTCGGCGGTAACACCGTGGATCGAGAAATCACTGGTGCCGCCGGTGATGCGGACCATATTTCTGTCGTCGGATTCAATGCAGATATCGCAATCGGGAAAATTGCGAACGATAGACGTTATCTTTTGAGCATTGATAATAACCGAGCCTTCCTGCATGGGAGTAACGTTGCCCATTGTACGAACGCCCTTTTCAAGGTCGTAACCGCAAACTGTAAGCACGTCGTCCTTAAGCGTAAAGAGCAAGCCCTCAAGTGCAGGGAGAGTGGTTTTGTTTGAAGCGGCGGTAGCCGCAGGCAATATAAGCGAAAGTAATGTCTTTTTGTCCGCAATAAATTTCATTTGAAATATCCTTCGCACCGATTTTTGTTTTTTCGTGCGAATTTTCCTTTCATTAAGTTAAATGTTCTTCTCTTTATCTATTCAACGTGTCTGAGATTACTGTAATTTACACCTGCATAAAACAGATCCAAATATCCGTTTTCATCAATAATACATTCGGTAAGAGTTCCGTGACTGCCAATATCGCCGTTGAAAACGAATTCCGATTCATCCATTCTGTCGTAAACGTAAAAGTTTTTCTCGTCAAGGGCAAGATAACGGTTTTTGTCACCCTTGAAGGTTATATATTCCTCATCGATTGCAAACGAATCTGTGCCCTTACGCCAAAATCCCGAAAGTGCTTCATTCGGCATAATTTTTTGACTGCTGCTATGGAAAAGGATGATATATTTATTGTTGTATTTTATAGCTATTTGATTTTTTCTGTAATCGGTGAAAATTCCAAGCTCCTCGCCCTCGCCGATATCAAGCACGTCCTTTGCGTTGCTTAAGTCGCTTACAAACCTAACCTTGCTTTCAAAGTTCACAACGCTGCCGCCCTTGTTGGTAACCACAAGCTTTGCTCTGCCGTCAAGCTTCAACAAAAGCTCATAGCTTCCGTTATCGGTAGAAAGCGTCCACTGACCGTTTGAAATACCGCTGTCGCCGAAAACAATACCGTCGGGCTCGCTTTCCTCAACGCTCGTTTCATCGATCCCGTAATCGCTTTCCGCGTCACTCTCTATAACGAAAGAAACGCCTGCGCCTTCGTTTGTCTGTGAATCTTCCTCGCTGCTTTCTTCACCGAATATATCGTCTTTGAAAACAAAAGCGAGAATACCCAAAGCAACGATCAATAAAGCAACAATGCAGATGATCAACGGTAAAGCAATGCTTTTCTTATTTTTTACCTTGACCTCTTCCTTTTTAAAGGTTTCCTGCTTTGTTTCCTTAGGTATATATACAGTTTGTTGAAGCTGTGAACCGCCGTCTTCACCGTTATAAATAGGCATATCAGCCGTTTCGTTATAATTCGGCAGATTTTCAGGTTCCTTTACTGCTTCCTTTTTTTCTTCGATCCGATTACCGCATTTTCCGCAAAATTTTGCGTCATCAGGCAACTCGTTTCCGCATTTTCCGCAAAACATACTAAAGGCTTTCCTTTTTATAGAACGTCAAATATTTTTAAAATCAACATCTTTCCACATATTATAACAAGCTTTCCACATACAGAATCACAACATGTCCACTCGCTGATTTTTGCTTAGTGCTTGTCCCATAGCGGATTTACAAAATTTCCACAAATCCACCCGGACTACAACAACAATAAATACAAATAAATAATCATAAAATATGATTAATAAGTGTTTTGTACGTCTTTGCCGTTATGAATGAAGCTCGTTAATAACGTTTTCTATCTCACGCTCGAATGCGGGCTCGTTTTGCATCTTACGCTCGATAAAGCTTATTGAATTTATAACAGTTGTATGGTCCTTTTTATTAAACAGCTTTGCGATCGACTTTTGTGAAAGCTTCGTCGTTTTTCTGATAAGATAAATAGCGTAATGTCTTGCCGCAATAATTTCGGCGTTTCTTCTTGCGCTCTTCATTTCATCTACCTTAACACCGTAACGCTTTTCCGCAAAAGCAAAGATCTTTTCAATTATGGATTCTTCGCTTTTTGCGTTTGCAAAGAAATCGGTAAGCTCTTCCTTTGCCATATTGTAATCGCATTTTTCACCGGTGATAAGCGAATGTGCCTTGAGCTTTTTAAGTGCGCCCTCGATCTGACGGACGTTTGTTGTAATATTGTCGGCAAGGAAATAAAGTATCTTCATATCAAGATCAAGATTGAAGTCCAATGCCTTGCGCTTGAATATTGCCATACGAAGCTCAAAATCGGGCGGCTGAATATCTGCAACCAAGCCCATAACGAAGCGGCTCTTTAATCTGTCCTCAAGATTGTCGATATCCTTAGGTGCACAGTCGGATGCAAGAATGATCTGCTTGTTCATCTTGAAGAGAGTATCGAAGGTGTGGAAGAATTCCTCCTGCACCGCCATTTTACCTGCAATAAACTGAATATCGTCGACAAGTAAAACGTCAACCGTTCTGTATTTATCACGAAATGCCATCGTTGTCTTTTTTGCAAGCGATTCGATAAGGTCAATTGTGAATTCCTCACCGGTAACGTAAAGTATCTTCGAATCGGGATGGCTTGCACGGATATCGTTTACTATTGCAAACAAAAGGTGGGTTTTGCCCAAGCCCGAGGGACCGTAAAGGAACAGAGGGTTATTAAGCTGTGCAGGATGCTTTGCAACCGCAAGCGATGCCGAATGAGCAAGCTTGTTTGTTTCGCCGACAACGAAATTTTCAAAGGTATATGCAGGATTGAATCGGGTATCGTAAGCCGAATCGATCTTTTCACCGAATTCCTCAATAAGCTCGGCTTCTTCCTCGTCGGAGATAATTTTAAGATCGGTTTCAAAGCCGATGATATTTGAAAATACCTGCTTGAGGATCGGATAATATTGCTCGGAAACAAAGCTCTTTCTTCCTGCGGGCAACGAAATTGTAACGCAAGAGCCGTCAACCGCAACAACGCGCATTGGGTCAAACCAAAGAGTCATCGTGGGCTGAGAAAAGCTTTTGCTTAATTCCTCAAGCGCAAAAAGTTTTATTTGCTTCAATTCGTTATCGGTCATATTTTCACTTCCCTGCTTTTATATTTTTAGGGTATAGTTTTCCACATATGGTTATTCAGTTAATTATAACACACTCTTTTTCAAAAGTAAACCCCTTTATATATATTTGTTACGTAACATATATAATATATATTCCTTATTATATATACTTTTTTTATTGAACTTGACATAAAGAGGTTTATAGACTATAATCAAGACGTAATTAAAAGTAATCGGGGTGTATTTTATGTGCCTTAACCGAATATATAGGCTTTTCTCGGAAAAGCGCTTTTTATGGCTTGCGATCGCCTGCATTTTTTGCTCGTTTTTTGAAATTTTCACCGAGTGGAAATATATCTCGCGCGAGCCCGAGCAATATTTGTTTTTGCTTGCCGTGATTATTGTTGTAGCCGTCACTTTTTTGTTTTTATTTAAAAATATTAAGTTTGATGAAAGAGCGATAATCTTTCTTATTTTTGCGGTCGCGTTTATTTTCAGATTGGTTTATATCCAGACGACCGATCATCTCGTCCGTCAGCACGACGTCGGCGGAAGTAACGGTCACATGGCGTATATAATGACCTTTTATAACCACAAGGAATTGCCCGACACGATAAACTGGCAATATTATCAGCCTCCGGTATGGCATTATATCTGCGCTCTGTTTTTGCATATACAAACCACTCTCGGCATTGCATTGGACGTTGCAAAGGAAAATTTACAGCTCCTTTCGCTCTTCTGCTCAAGCGCAATTATGCTCGTTTCTCACAGCATTTTCAGAAAGTTCAACCTTAAAGGTCTTCCGATGATAATCGCTTGTGTGATCGTTGCATTTCACCCGACATTTATTATTCTTTCGGGCAGTATAAACAACGACGTTTTATCGCTTCTTTTGGCTCTGGTTTCGGTAAATCTTGCAATAAAATGGTACCGCGAGCCTAATTTAAAAACCATTCTTCTGCTTGCCCTTTCCATTGGATTTTCTATGGGCGTAAAGCTTTCCGGTGGCTTGATTTCGGTTGGCGTTGCAATGCTTTTCGCGATTCGTCTTTTCGGCAAGCAATATAAAAACAAGCTTTCGCTTATCGGTCAGTTTGCATCGTTTGGCGTGATTTGCTTCCCAATTGCACTTTGGTGGCAGATAAAGAATCTTATCGTTCACGGAACACCGATAACCTACGTTCCGATGCTTTCCAAAACCAACAGCCAATATATCGGCTTCCGCAGTATTACCGAGCGACTTTTTGATATTTCCTCGATCTGGGACGTGGGCGTTTACCCTGCGCGCGCTATCGAAAGCAAGGCGGAATATTTTGATTATTACGAATTCAACATTCCTGCAGCCGCGCTTAAAACAAGCGTTTTTGGCGAATATTACATCGGCTTTTCAAGCGATTTCGGCAGATTTTTTGCAAACGTTCTCTTCTATTCCGCAGCGATCCTTGCCGTTTTGACGGTCGTTTCCGCGGTTTATCTTGTTATTAAGTCCTTCAAAAACAGCACCGAGAATTACGGATACAGCAAGAGCGAGCTAATTTTTACCCTCGTTTGCGCGCTTACAATAATTTTTTCTTACGTAAAATTTTGCTTTGATTTCGCACATTTTTGCACGATGGACTTCAGATATATCGCAATGACTGTTATTTTCGGTGCGCTATATATTGGGCTTTTGTTAAAGCACAGACAAAAAAACAACAAAATATTTGATTCCGTTCTTCGAATCGGTATTATAATTTTCACCGTTTTGATGGCGATTTCCAGTGTTGCAATTTATGGAACCATCGCATAAAAAAATGCCAAAAACACTTGACAAATAAGGATTTTTTGGTATATAATATGTTGCTATGCTCTGCGGAACCACGGCCAACGAGCATCAATTAATGTTGAAATATTAATGGAGGTGTAACACCATGCTTAGAACATATCAGCCTAAGAAGAGACACAGAAAGGCAGAACACGGCTTCAGAAAGAGAATGGCTACCGCTAACGGCAGAAAGGTTCTTAAGAGAAGACGCGCTAAGGGCAGAGCAAGACTCACTTATTAATCCTAAACCCGATTATCTATCCTGAAACGAGGTTTTCTATTATGGAAAAAACACGCAGGATACAAACTTTAAAGGAAAATCACCTGTTCGCACGCTCATACCGTAAAGGCAGGTGTTTTTCCGGCAAGTATGTTGCAATCTACGTGCTGAAAAACGGACGCGATAAGGACCTCGTTAAAGTTGGGATCACCGTATCTAAAAACCGCGGTAACGCAGTTAAGAGAAACCGCACCAAGCGTATCATACGCGAGGCATACCGTGTTTTTCATCCGTTTATAAAAGAAGGTCATATTATCGTCATTGTCGCGCGCCAGCCTTGTGTCGACGCTCATCTTTCCGTGGTGGTAAGCGAGCTCGAGGTTTTATTGTCTAAAGCGGCACTTTTATAATTTTATCGGAAAAGCATATACCGCAAAAAACGTCTTTGTTTTTGATTTATTGTTCGAAAGCCATTTAAAGCGGCTTGCATTATTTCAAATTAAGCGGAACTTTATATGAAAAAACTATTTATTCGCCTGATACGGTTTTATCAAAAACACATTTCTCCGTCGAAGCCCCGTTGTTGCCGTTTCGAGCCGACCTGTTCGGCATACGCTATTGAAGCTATCGAAAAGCGCGGCATTATCGTAGGGCTTTTGCTTGCTTTTTACAGGATATTAAGATGTAATCCATTCAATAAAAATTGCGGATACGATCCCGTTCCCGAAAAACGTAAAAAGTAGGTCCACTATCAGAAAGGAATTATCGCTTATCGGCGCTATTTTTTTTGCGCCTTTGCGAAAGGTAAAAAATGAGCTTTATTTACGATATCTTTTCGTATATCATGAAGGGTTGCCTTTTTATTTCGGGCGACCATTACGTTATCGCACTCTTCTTCTTTGCTCTTGCAATGATGATCTTGCTTCTCCCGCTTGCACTCAAGCAGCATAACAGCCAGATCAAGATGGCTAAGGTCAAGCCCAAGGAAATTGCTATCCGCGAAAAATACAAGGGCAGAAACGACCGTACGACCCAGCAGAAGATGACTATGGAAATTCAGGAAATGTACCGTGAAAACGGATACAGCCAATTCTCCGGATGTCTTCCCCTTCTCATTCAGCTTCCTATCATCATGATCCTTTTCGCAATCGTTCGTCAGCCTATGACCTATGCTGTCGATATCAAGGATTTCAATATCGAAAACGAATCCAAGGTTGCGGTTGAATATTACGAAGCACAAAAGGAAGCTATCGTTAAGGACAAATTCGAAACCGAAGCAGAATATACAGAATTCGTTAACAGCATTATTACAGAGCAAGGAAAGCTCGGCGTTGCTGAAATCACCGAAGATAACAAGGCACCCGAAGGAGCTTTCTGCTTTAAGGTAAACGATAAAGAATATTACGCTACCGGTGTTTCCGCAGGCGGCGAAAACGAAATGGCGCTTTCCAATCTTATCATCACCGGTAAGGACGATCTTCAGTCGCTTATCGATGAAGGCAAGATCGACGGCTCCTTCCTCCAGAAGAATTCGGTTACCAACCCCGAAATGACCTATCAGCAGATCCTTGACAAATATGCAGGCTATAAGGATGAGCTTCCCGTTTACAACATCGGCAGTCTTAACTTCCTTAACGAGCCCGACTTCGGCAAGAACATCTGGTTGATGCTTATCCCCGTTCTCGTATTTCTCTCCTCCTTCTTCCAGACCAAGGTTTCCAGACGCTTCAGCGGCGCTGCAAACCAGACCGATGCAAACGGCAATCCCGTTGGCGGCGGCTTGTTTATGGAAGTAGGTATGCCTCTTATCTCTGCTATTTTCGCTTACAGTATGCCCGCAACCATCGGTGTTTACTGGATTTGGAGAACCTTGCTCGGTATGGGTCAGACCATCCTTCTTGCAAAGGTTAAGCCCATTCCCGTTGTAACCGAGGAGGCTATTGCAGAAGCTAAAAAGGCAATGAAGGCTACCCAAAAGAAGAAGAAGGTTATCACCATCGAGGTTGATGAGGATGATAACAGCTATGACGATATGATCGTTGAAAAGTCCGGTAACAGCGAAAAATCGGGCGATCCCACTCAGAGAAAGCCCCGTCGCATTGAAATGCTTACCGCAGACGAGGACGAAGCTCCCGCAAAGAACGAATCTTCTGACGAATCGACCGAAGAAACAAGTGAAAACGAATAATTGAGGTAAAATAAAATATGCTTAAAGAAACAGTTGCAACGGCAAAAACTATCGAGCTTGCCGTCGACGCTGCTTGTGCAGAATTGGGCGTAACTCCCGATGCGGTCGATTACGTTGTCCTCGAAGAACCGAAAAAGGGCATCCTCGGTATCGGCGCATGTGATGCAAAGGTTAGCGTTACACTTAAAGAAACCCCCGCGATCCGCGCTTATGAATTTGTTGAAACTCTTATTAAGAATATGAATCTCGAAGCTACCGTTGAAATCGTCGAACAGGACGAGGAAGGTGTTTACCTTGCAGTCAACGGTGACCATCTCGGGCTCCTTATAGGCAGAAGAGGCGACGTTCTCGACTCTCTCCAATATCTTGCTACCCTCGCTGCAAACATCGAAAAGAAGGGCTTCTACCGCGTTACGGTTGACGTTCAGGGCTACCGTGAAAAGCGTGCAGAAACTCTCCGCGGTGTTGCAAAGAGAATGAGCGAAAAGGTTCTTAAGTACAAAAAGAGCTTCGCACTTGAACCGATGAACGCTTACGAGCGCAGAATCATCCACTCTGCTTGCCAGAGCATCGAGGGTGTTACCACCCGTTCGATCGGCGAAGGCGCAGACAGAAAGATCGTCATCTCTCCCGAAAAGAAATAATAACGGTAACAAAAAGCCTGCAGACAAGCTTCTGCAGGCTTTCTTTTTGCAATAAAAAAGCAAGCGGATATTTCCGCTTGCTTTTATTTTAATGTTTAACCTTTTAATGTTTAACCTTCGATGGTATAGGTGCCCATTACGTGACGCTTGATAAGAATGTAGTCGTACTTTTCAACGCCGTCCTTCTTGTTAACGTCAGCAGCCTTCTGCTGAGTTTCGGTAAGAGTAAGGGTGCCCATTACTGCACGCTTAACTGCGATATAGTCGTACTTTTCAATACCGTCCTTGCCGTTTACGTCACCGAGAACGTATTCGGGCTCTTCGGGAATAACGATCTTTGCGTATGCGCCAACGCCTGCAGTGCAGTTGTCGATGTCAATACCGTAGAACTTGATAGTCTGACCAACGGTAGCGGTGCCGAGGAGAGCTTCGTTCGCCTGGCTGCCGGGAACGGTTTCTTCCCAGTTGTGAGCCGCGATCATGATCTGGTTTGCTTCGAGCTTAACGTCGGGAGTGGAAGCGCCGTTGCCCTTGAACTTCTTGATAACAACGTATTCACCTTCAACGTCGGTCTTTTCGAGAACAACGTTGGTGGTCCACTTGTGGTTAGCGTTGGTACCGGTAACGGTGCTGTCAGAGCTGATTGCGGGGGTGAAGATATAGCACATACCCGAGGTGATGGAGGTGTTGAAGCCGTTAACGTAGATAGCGTCGGTAACTGCCTTTTCGGTCATAGCAACTTCAACCTCGTCGATCCAAACGTGGTTGCCGCCGTGAACAACATAGAACTTAACGTACTGTGCGGTAACTGCCTTTTCGAGAGAAACGGTATAGGTGAAGAGCTTTGCGCCGCCGTTGCCGTCGCCTGCATCAACTGCAGTAGCGGTGCCAACAGAGGTGAAGGTGGAATTATCGTCGGATACGAATACTTCGATAGAAGCAGGCTGAGGAATGCCCCAGCTGTCGTATTTAGCCGCATATACGGTAAAGGTATTTGCAGCCTTGGGTGCGCCGAGGTCAACAACAACCTCTGCCTTGTTGTTCTTGCCCCAGCCGGAGTAAGAGGAGGTGCCTGCGTCGAGGTTACCCTTGCTGCCGTCGGTAAGCTTGATGCCGTC
This sequence comes from Clostridia bacterium, assembly GCA_017560145.1. GTDB lineage: Bacteria > Bacillota > Clostridia > Oscillospirales > CAG-382 > Coliplasma. The sequence goes on from JAFYON010000085.1 coordinate 29,829, forward strand.
GTCAGCATAAGAGTCGGTTCTTTCGGTAGCACTTGCAACGTAGGAAGCGCCCTGAGAAAGCACAAGGGTGGAATCGCCGGTGAGCGAAAGGAGAGAATTGAGCTTTTCGGTAACTTCCTTGATTTCGTTAAGGCTTGCATCCTCTGCGCCGAGAAGCTCAACAGCCTTTTCATAGTTTTCGCGGATAGCGGAAAGAACTGCTTCGCTGTAGTCCTTATAGGAAATACCGGTTGCCTTTGCGATAGCAACGGACAATTGGTCCTTGCCCGAAAGAGCGGTGGAAAGAACGGAAAGCATTGCGCGAACGTCGCCCGAAACGGGAGCGTCGGATGCGAGAAGTGCTTTTGCATCTGCTACGATTTCAGCAATAGCTTCGTTGGGGTTGCTTTCGAGAGAAGCGGTAGCTTCATCGATCTTTGCCTGAAGCGCTGCGTTGAGATCTTCGTCAACTGCGCTGGACTTTTTAACGATAAGAATACAGTCTGCAATTGCACGGGAGCTCGATTGAACGTAGCCTGCAGCGCCTGTGCCGATATCCTTAACGTACATTGCACTCGATCCGCCGCCGTCCATACGGATAACGTTTGTACAGCCTGCCGAGATCATATAGTCAGCAACGTCACGGAGAGTAACCGAGCCCTTGCTGCCGGTGGAAGCGCCTTCGGAGGTGAAGAATACGTAAGAGCCGTCGGGCTTGGTGCCGAATGCGGTCCAACGAGCTTCGAGAGTTACCGAGTGGGTACCGATGGTGGAATCGATTCTGGTACGGTCAACACCGTCCTTAACGAGCCAACCAACGTTGGTGATAACGCTGTTAGCGTTTTCCATGATTTCACGGGATTCTTCATAGGTTTCGCTAACGCCGATGTTAATGCTGTCGCCTGCCTTGAGGTCCTTAACGTAAACCGCGTTGGGAGAGGTGGACTTTACAAAGATAGCGAACTTGTTGGAAATGATACCGTCGGTTTCTTCGAACTTAACGTAAGAAGAATCAGCTTTAACCTCCAAAACCTTACCCTTGAGGGTGCCGCCTACGATAAGATCGGTGTTATCGAGCTTTTCGCAGATTACGGTATAACCGGGGTTGGTGTCATAAGTGTCGGTAATAGTACCGCAAGAGGTATCATAGTAGTAGAAGTTGTTGGTCCAACCACCGTTTTTGCCGTGGGTCTTGTTGATGTAGTAAAGACCGTTTTTGATTTCGGTGCCGTTAATGAAAAGCTTGTAATCGAGCTTACTCTTAACGATGTTCATGCTGCCGTCGGTGCCGAATGCAACAACGGAATCGGTATAACCTGCGTGTGCACAGGAAACCTTACCGTTGGTGATAAGAAGACCAACGAGTGTGCCGCTGTCCATGCCGAAGAAGGAGCCGTTGATAGCGCCGATTACGTCAAAGCCGTACTTGGTGGTAGCGGATTCATACTGTTTGTTAAGAAGACCTACAGAGCCTGCGTTCTTAACGAAAGCCATAGGGAAATAGCCGTCTGCAGGGTCAAATTCCATCGAAACAGCGGTAACGGTGTTGCCGTTCTGTCCGCTTACGATGGTGAGATTGGTGTAAGAAACGTCTTCATTAATGTTAACGGTGTTGCCAACGGTAACGGTAGCCTTATCGTTTGCACCTGCGTTAACGAAAATGCAAGATGTAGCGAGCATTACCGCGCAAACCAAAAGCGCGAAAATTCTCTTTGTCATTTTCATAACTTATATCTCCTTATTAAAAATTTGTTACTTTATTATACAATTATGATTTCTTTATGTCAATAAGTTTATGCGATTTAACCAAGATTGTTTTCGCTTAATTTTTGCCATTCGGGAAGAATACCAAAGTCCTTTAAGAATTTGAAAACCTTTTCAACGGGAAGTCCGATAATGTTGAAAAAATCGCCCTCGAAGGATTCGGCAAATAGGCATGCGCGCTCCTGAATTCCATAGCTTCCCGCCTTGTCCATTGGCTCGCCCGTGAGTATATACGCGCGTATCTCATCGTCGGAAAGCTCGCGGAATTTTACCTTCGTAATGCAAAATCCGCTGTTAAAGCCTTCGGCACAAACGACGGCAAAGCCGCTTATTACCTCGTGAGTGCTTCCCGAAAGCGATTTAAGCATCAAAAAAGCGTCGGTTTCGTCGGTCGGCTTGCCCAAGGCGCTTCCGTCGACCGAAACGACGGTATCCGCACCCAAAACAACGTAATTTTCATCGCGAAAGCGATCGAAAACCTCCCTCGCCTTTGCAAGCGCGTTTAATTCGGCAATGCTGTAAACGCATTCGCCCTCCATAACCTCGTCGGCGTTTGACGGGATAACCTCATAAGAATACCCTGCTGTATCCAGAATTTCCTTTCTGCGCGGAGAAGCCGACGCAAGAATAAGCTTTTTCGACATAATTTATCTACCTCTTTAAAAAATCCTTGAAATTTTCTTACGATTATATTATAATACTTAATTATCAAATGTAAAGAAGGTTTTTTGAAATGAAAATAAAAACCGATAATATCAAGCGTGTCGTCGTTAAGGTAGGCACCTCTACTCTTACCCATTCCTCGGGCTATATCAACATCCGCAAGGTTGAAAGACTCGTTTCCTGTCTTTCCGACCTTTATAACAGCGGTCGTCAGATCATTCTCGTATCATCGGGTGCGGTAAGCTGCGGATTGGCAAAGATCGGCTTTGACCGCAAAACACTTACGACCGAGCAAAAGCAGGCTGCTGCGGCGGTAGGTCAATGTCAGCTTATCGATATGTATGCGCGCAGATTTTCGGATTTCGGCCATACTATCGCGCAGATTCTTCTTACAAGAAGCGTTATCGACGATAAGGAGCTGCGTACCCACGCAAGCACCACGTTTGAGCTTCTGCTTGAGCAGGGCATTATCCCCATCGTAAACGAAAACGATACTCTTTCCAACGAGCAGATAAAAATCGGCAGTAACGATACCCTTGCGGCTACCGTTGCAAAGCTTTGCCACGCCGATCTGCTTATAAATATGTCGGATATCGACGGTCTTTACGATTCCGACCCGAGAAGCAACAAGGATGCGAAATTTATTGAATTCGTGCCCGAGGTAACCGACGATATATTCGCAATGGGCAGCGGCGCGGGTACTGCGCGCGGCACCGGCGGTATGGCAACCAAGCTCGAAAGCGCAAAATACGTTACCGAGCGCGGAATTGCGATGATCATTCTCAACGGCGCCGATCCCGAAATACTTTATAACGTGTTTGACGGCGATTTCGTCGGCACCTATTTCGCGGCTAAAACTAAGGCTTGAGGTTTTTACAATGCTTGAATCTATGTGCATAAGCGCAAGAGCGGCTTCGACCGTTCTGGGCGCGACCGATACCGAAACAAGAAATAACGCGCTTTTGGCGATGGCGGAAGCACTTGTTGCACGCGCGGACGAAATTATAAGCGCGAACGGAAGCGATATCGCACGTGCAAAGGAAAATAATATGTCGGCGTCGATGCTCGACCGACTTACCCTTACCAAGGAGCGCATTATTGCAATTTCCGAAAGCGTAAAAAAGGTTATCGCACTTCCCGATCCGCTTGACGGCGACGAAAAATGGGTTCGCCCCAACGGTCTTGAAATTACAAAAAAGCGTGTTCCCTTCGGCGTTATCGCGATAATTTACGAGGCACGCCCCAACGTTACCGCGGATGCGGCGGCGTTGTGCGTTAAATCGGGCAACGCCGTTATTCTTCGCGGCGGCAAGGAGGCGATCGATTCGAATCTTGCCATTGCAAGAGTTCTTTCGGATGCGCTTTGCAATATCGGTCTTCCCAACGGCTGCGTTGCGGTGGTTCCCGATACAAGCCGTGAAACTGCAAGTAAATTGATGAAAATGAAGGGCAAGATCGACCTTCTCATACCGCGCGGCGGAAAATCGCTTATCCGCTCGGTCGTTGAAAACGCAACCGTGCCGGTTATTGAAACGGGCGCAGGCAATTGCCACGTGTTTTTCGATGAATCGGCAGATCTTGAAATTGCGCTTAACGTTATTGACAACGCAAAAAGACAACGCCCCTCGGTTTGCAACGCTGCGGAAACGCTCGTCGTTCACGAAAATATCGCAAAAGCAGTTCTTCCGCTCGTTAAGGAGCGCCTTGATAACGTTATTCTTCGCGGCGATGAAAAAACGCGTGAAATTATCGACGTAAACGAGGCGACCGAAGAGGATTTTTACACCGAATATAACGATTATATCCTTGCAATTAAGGTTGTAAGTGACGTCAAGGAAGCGGTCGACCACATAAATCTTCACGGTACGGGACACAGCGAGGCGATCATTACCAACAACAATGAAAACGCGCAGTATTTCTGCAACGTTATCGATGCTGCGGCGGTGTACGTCAATGCGAGCACCCGTTTTACCGATGGCGAGGAATTCGGCTTCGGTGCAGAAATCGGTATATCTACCCAAAAAATGCATGCGCGCGGACCTATGGGCTTACCCGAAATGACGACCTATAAATACGTCATCAACGGCAACGGTCAGATAAGATAAAAAACAAAGGACGGAAAATTCTCCGTCCTTTTTTATTTAACCAACATAAATATATTTAAATTCCGAATACGTGTATTTGCACGCCGCAAAGACGTTGCCTGCGGTGTTTTCAAATTCCAACGAGGTAAGCTTGTTACCAAGCTCGTCATAGGTGTATTCATAGGAATAATCGCCACCGGGGTAAGCCTCGCCCTTTTTAACGCTTTCCTTTAAAAGGTTAGA
>JAFYON010000086.1 GCA_017560145.1 Clostridia bacterium
CTGGACTCAAAATCCAGTGGTAGCGATACCGTGCGGGTTCGACCCCCGCTTCCGGCACCAAAAGAAAAAAGATGGGTTTGTCCATCTTTTTTCTTTTTGATTTCGTAACGTATTACGGGGGTCGAAGGGCGCGTGTTGAATGACAGTCCGGGGGACTGTCAGACCGCGCCACAGCTCTGCCCGAAGGCAGGCGACCCCCGCTTCCGGCACCAAACAAAAACGAGGCTTATGCCTCGTTTTTTGTTTTATGTATTGTTATTTTTCAGATGCTCTATCAAAGCGTTTTTATCGTTCGCCACTTCCCCAATTATTACTGAAACGAGAAGGCGTTGAAGTGTTTCGCCGATTTCTTTACCCTTTATACCCAAGGCAGTTAAATCGTTTCCGTCGATTTGCAGATCGGTTAAAAACAAAGGAGTCCCGCTATTTAAAATCGACTCGGCGATACCGTCTTTATCCTCATCATACATTGCTTTGCGATAGGTAATTACCGTTTTTGCATTCTCTCTGCCGAGGGCGGAAATATATAATTTAAGCGCGTTTTCATTGGTGGGAAGAGGCTTGGCAGCAGATATGATATTACAAACGCTTTTGACCTTATTATCTGCACGCAAGATTGAAAGTGCTTCTTTATATGAAGCGCCGAAAAGGCAATAAAAGCGCATTGAATGATCTTTTGGTAATTTATGAACGTTGCTATAATCGCCGTTTATCGGGAGAATAGCTTTAAGCACGGGCAAATATTCATTAATAATAGCTTGGGCATTTATACCGCAGATAAGCTTTTTAAGCTCGACATATATACGCTCGGCAGAAACGAATTTAAGATTTTCGGCAAGTGAAAAAATCGCTTTGCGTGTATTTTCCTCGATTCTAAAGCCGAGCACGGCAGAAAAACGAAGTGCACGAAGTATACGCAATGCATCCTCCGTAAAACGTTGGTGAGGGTCACCGACAGTGCGAATGATTTTGTTTTGAATATCAGAATAACCGGAAAACGGGTCAACAATCCCGTCATAGGGAGAAAACGCGATAGCGTTCATTGTGAAATCGCGCCTTGCGAGGTCTTCTTTTATATCGGTTACAAAGCTGACGGAATCGGGATGACGCAAATCGGAAAATCCGAATTCAGAGCGAAAGGTTGTTATTTCAAACGGGGTATTTTCAATCAAAACCGTGACCGTTCCGTGTTTAATGCCGGTTTCGATAACCGGAAAGGATGAAAACGTATTTTTCGTTTGCTCGGGCTTTGCCGAGGTGGTAATATCGAAATCATCGGCTTTCCTGCCCATTAAAGAATCGCGCACCGCACCGCCGACGGCAAAAGCCTGATAGCCGTCGTTTCGCAGTTGATCGATTATTAACTTCGCCTTTTCGGAAAGTTTTACTGTCATTTTGCCCTCGAACATATTTATTGCTTTTATGATAGCATAACTTTTGGATTTTTGCAATACACTCTAACGGGTGATAAGATTGAAGAAGTTATTTGTTGTATTGGCGTTAACGTTTGTCCTTAATTCCTGCTCGTCAGAGACTTTTGTGGACAAGCCGATCTTTGTTGAGCAAGACTTTTCGGTAGCTGAAATAAAGCTTTACCGTGAAGAAAACGACAATTCATTTGAAGCAGAACCGGAAGACGAGGAAAAGGAATTTATTAACGCGATATGGGTTTCGCAATTCGATATGCATCCGATTTTTCGTGACGGCAATAAGCAACGAAATTTGGACGACTATACCGAAAAGGTTGAAACGCTTATTAACAATCTTTCTCGCGATGGGTTTGATACGGTGTTTTTGCAGTTGCGGCCGAACGGCGACAGTATGTATGAAAGTGAGGTTTATCCAAATTCTAAATATATTGCAGGTAGCTATGACGGTGATATTGAATATGATGCCGTTGCGATATTTTTAAACGTCGCAAAGCGGAACAATTTGTCGGTTCACGCTTGGATAAATCCTTTTAGGCTTTGCAGCGAAACCGAGCTTGTACACCACGGCACGGGTATTTTATTTGATTGGTATAACGAAGGGCTCGGCAAGCGAATCGAGCTTGGAGAGGACAATTTGCTATATCTTGATCCGAGTTATTCAGAGGCTACCGATTTGATAGTCAGAGGAGTTAAAGAGATACTCGACAGATATGATTTTGACGGGATCCATATTGACGATTACTTTTACCCTACCGAATTTGAATTTGACGATGAGCGAGAATTTTTGCTCAGCGGCTTTGATGATATAGGGGATTTTCGGCGCGCAAGCATCGACAGAACGGTTACGGCTATATACAAGTTGGTGCACACTTACGAGGATAAGGTTTTTGGTGTCGCGCCCGCAGGGAATATTTATTCCTTGAAAAACGGCTGGTACGTGGATATTTACAAATGGTTAGAGGACGATGGATTTGTCGATTACGTGATGCCGCAGCTTTATTACGGATTTTTGAATTCGACTTGTCCGTTTGTAGATGTTTTGCAGGATTGGAAAATTGCCGTCAAGAACGGAAATATAAAGATTTATATAGGTTTATCCGCCGCCAAATGCGAGCTTGGCAGCAAGGGTGTTGAGGATGCTTATGCAGGCGCCTTTGGAAAATTTGAATGGCGCGACAACAAGGATATTTTAAAGCGGTCGCTTGAAGCAATAATAGATGCCGAGGCGAACGGTGTTTGTATTTTCAGTTATTCATCCTTTTATGATCCTTTAAGCGGTAACGGAAATGAATATACAGCCTTGGAGCGAAATGCGTTTTGTGAGACAATAAAAAATCGAGCGGAGTGACCGCTCGATTTCTTTTATTGCTTTTTGGAATAGGTTTTATTGATGAACTTTTCGGAGTTTACGATAAAGCGTTCGTGAACACCTTCGCCAATTACACCGCATTCGTCGCTCGCGGTAACGTTAAACACAAGCTTTCTGCCATCCCTTTCGATAAGCTCGGCAGTTGCGCTGACCTTCATTCCGATGGGAGTTGCCGCGATATGCTTTACGTTGAGAAGTGTACCGACGGTCGTTTCGGATTCATCGAGAGAGCCCTTGAGCGCCTCACACGCCGCCTTTTCGATCAACGCGAGCATAGCAGGGGTTGCGTATACCTTTAACGATCCGCTTCCTACAGAAAGTGCCGTGTTGCTTTCTGTTACGATATCATTCACCGTTGCTTTGATATTTTCCACTCTTTACTTTTTCCTTTTCTTTTTGAATATGAACGCTACCGCCGCAACTATTGCAACGCCTGCAGCAATTGCGCCTATTATAGGCCATATCGAAGAGCCGTTATTATCGTCTCCGCCGGAAACGGGCGCGGACTCTTCCGAAGAATCGTCGGCAACGACCTCCGACTCTTCAACCGAGGTTTCGGGCTCGGCAATAGGCTTGAGCGCATTAGTAAGATCTTCAAACATTGCTTCTGCATTGGTAATGAAGATGTTTTCCTGATTGATATAGTTTTCCAGCGCAGTCACACACTGTCTTACGTTTGCACGTCTGGGATCGGATTTGTCGCCATCCTTAAGGAAGGTCAATGCTTCATCGATGAGGTTGCGATAAATCTTTTCGTCAAAAGAATATACCTTGAATTCGGTAATACCGCCACTGTAAAAGGTATTCCAGTCGGGCATAAACCAACGCTTGAGCTGAACGTATTTAACGTATCTTGCCTGAACAGGACTGTCCAAGCTGATGCTATCGATCTGCTTTACCTTTTCGGGCGCACCACTAATTTCATAAACCTTCGTAAAGGTTTCGTTATCCTCGGAAACGTAAACCTCGTAAGCGGAAACGTGCTCGTAGAAGTTGATTTCGATTCTCGATACAGTCTTTAACTCGCCAAGATCTACAACGAGCCATTGCTCGTCCTTATCTCTTGCAAAGGAGAGACGAGTGCTTTCATCGCCGTCGACCGCCATTGCATCGGTAAGTCTGCCGTCGTTTACCTCAAGACCCGAAACCGAGGTTTTTGCATTAAGCGCGATGTTGTAATTCGCAAGCATCGTGCTTAAATCGACGGGGTCGGTGGTAACCTTGATATTATCGATAGTACCCTTTACACCCTTGCCGATCGTCTTAAGAGGAATTGTGAGGGTTGTAAGCACCGTTTCATTGGGATTAAGCGCGTTATACGGCATATACGAGAATTTATCGTTAACGGTAAGATATGTAGTTGTAAGATTGCTGGAAAGACGGATCTTTACCGCTTCGCCGACAGGAAGCTTATAATCGTAGGTAAAGGTATAATATTCGGTCTTGAAGCCGAAGTTGCCTTTGCCGTCTGCATCGGCGAAAATTTCGACGCCGTCACCCGAGAAGAGAGGAGCATTGGTTGCTTCGTCAAGACGGATTTCAAACTCGAGAGTGTTCGGGAATCCAACAGAATCGTTCTTTGCAAGTCCCGAGAGAGTTACGTAGGATTCACCGTCGAGAACGAATTTGCCGTTTTCTACCTTACCGCCATTGATAACGCCGTTATAATTCGATTCGAAATCAACGATGATCTCATCACCGATAATCGCGTGACGTCCGGGATCGGCACCGCCTGCGCGGAGAGAAAGCTTATCATAGCGTTCCTTGAAGTTTTCATAGGAAATTTTTTTGGTATCGAGTCCGGTCCAGGTCTTTTCCGCAACGAGGCAAACCATACCGCGAAGTCTGTCGAAAATATCGAAACGGGTTACACCCTTGTATGAGGTGTGAAGGTCGTTCCAGAGCGCGAAGCAGGCGCCCAAAAGTCTTTCGTCGTTGGGGTCCCAGGTTTTGTTCTCGTAAAGCGAAAATTCGTTTACCTGCCACTTTGTATAAAGTGTTCTGAGATCGAAATAATCGGGGAAATTATAGTTGGTGGTGGGAACTGTGTAAAGAATGGTGTTTAAGGTGTTGATAACCTCGTAATCGCTCGCTTTGGTTTCTTCAAAGCCCGAAATACCGTGATCCCAATAATTCACCTGAGCGTTTTGAGAAATGGGAGTTTCGCCCTTGAAGCCATTGGAGCCAAGGCCAGCCCAGAAGCGTGCGGTGTAGCCGAAGGAGCCAACGTATTCGATAAGCTCGTTGGTATACCAACGCATAAGCTCGGCATATTCACGGGGGTATTCATCGGTACCGATATGAATAATCTTGTTTACGATAACGGGATCGTCTCCCGAAAGATATTCTGCAAAGAGATTCTTTACAAACTCGATAGTTTCGGGCTTGGAGATATCAAGGCAACGGTTGTTGCCGGGAAGATATGCAGGGGGATTTTCTGCCTTCGCATAGCAGCTCGAATGGAAGGGCGTATCGATTTCGGTGATTACCGTAACGCCGTATTCAAGCATTTCCTTTTGATATGCTCGATATTCATCCTTCGTGTAATATTCGCCCTTTGTAGCGAGTCCCTTCATATCGCTTTCAAGACGGAAGCCCGAATAGCCGTTCGAGCCGTCATCGTTGATATGAAGGTGAATTTCGTTCATTTTATAATACGCCATATAGCGAGTGATCTCGCTTACGTATTCAAGCGGTATCCAAGCTCTGCCGACGTCGAGCATACCGGAACGTACGGGATATGCAGGATAGTCAACAGCGCTTCCGCAGGGGAAATATCCATCGGCGGTGCAGCTTTGAACCACAGAGATACCGCCGTAAAGCAAGCCGGTCTCGGTCGGTGCTTTGATTTCGATAACCGATTCGGTCGCGGTGATGGTATAACCCTCGTCGCCCACCTTTTTAGAAAGCGATTTATCGATTTTGAAGGTAATTTCGTTATTACCGCTTGCCTCGCTTACTATATTCATATCAAGCGAAATCATTTCGGAAAAATAGGTCTTAACCTTATCGACCGACAAAGAGTTGGATAGATTTACAAGCTTGGTATCTGCATCAGGCGTGAATCTACCGTTACTTCCCTCCCATTCTCGTATAGCGGGGATTACGGAAGGGGCGGAATTGCCCGAAGCCATTGCGGTTGTGAAAGGAACTGACATTGAAGCCATAAGTAATACTGTCATGAGGAAAGCGATAACTTTTTTCATAACGGACTCCTTTTGTTTTTTAATAAAAACATTTTAACACATTACCATATATTTTGTCAACAAAAGCATACCGAAAAAAATTTTTAATTATTTTATAAAAAAGGGTTGACAAATTTGGTTGGTTGTTATAGACTAGCATTGAGGTTGGTGATTGCAAACCAATTATGGCCAGTTGGTTTACTTTTACAAACCGTGTGCACACAAATTTATTCACGAGGTGTTTTTATGGAAAACATGAAGCTTTGCGAAAGCGATTACCGTTTTATGACAGTTGTATGGGATAACGAGCCTATGCCCTCCGGCAAGCTTGTTGAGCTTTGTAACGAAAAGCTCGGTTGGAAGAAGCCCACCACCTATACTACACTCAAAAAGCTTTGCGACAAGGGTTTTGCCAAAAACGAGAATACGATCGTTACGTCACTTATTCCTCGAGAAAAGGTTCAATCCTATGCAAGCGAGCATTTCGTTGAGCATACCTTTGAGGGCTCATTACCCAAATTCTTGGTTTCCTTCCTAGACGGAAAAAAGATCTCCGAGGATGAGGCAGATGAGCTTAAAAGACTGATCGACGAATTCAAGGAGTGTTAAAATGACTGCTCTTTTTAACACCGTGCTTGATATGAGTATCAACGGCGGCGTTGTAATTCTTATTATTTTGATAATGAGAGCGCTTCTTCGCAAGGCCCCGAAAAGGTATTCCTACCTTCTTTGGAGCGTTGTCGGTTTTCGACTTGCTTGTCCGATAAGCTTTAAATCTATATTTAGCATTTTCGGATACGGCAGGCTTAACTCCCCTACTCTTCCAAACGTTGGCGGAGATATTATTATTGATGCTTCCAACACGGATAAACCGATAATTTCGGTCGACGATCCGAATTTTATTACAAACGGCGGAGCAAGTGTTGAATTTGTTGAAAATTTCGATTTTATTTCATTTTTCAATACCGTTGTGATGACTGTATGGTTTGTAGGAATGTCGGTTGCTTTGATATTTAACCTTTTATCTTATATAAAAGTAAAGCGTCAGATGTCAAATGCGATTCGTTACGAAGACAATATATTTATGTCCGAAAAGGTAGGATCTCCTTTTACTCTTGGTTTTATTCGCCCTAAAATATATATTCCCTTTGGAATCGATAAGGGCACTTACGATCAAATCATAGCTCACGAAAAATGCCATATTCGACGTGGCGATCACATTATAAAGCCCTTGGCGTTTATGATACTGTCCGTACATTGGTTCAATCCGCTTTGTTGGTTTGCGTTCCGTGTGATGTCGCTTGATATGGAGATGAGCTGTGACGAAAAGGTTTTAAAACTCAAAGGAGATGAAGTTATGAAAAAGAATTATGCGAGAGCACTTCTTTCTTTTGCAACAAACAAACGTCTCCCTGCTCCCAGCCCGATTGCATTCAGCGAGAGCAGAGGAAATGCAAAAAGACGTATTAAGCACGCGCTTTATTGGAAGCGCCCAAAGCTTGTAATCAATATTCTGTGTATCCTTCTTTGCGTTGCAACGCTCGTTGCTTGCGGCGCAGATGCCGAAATCCCGCAATGGAAGGACGTAAAGACAGAATCCTTTGCCGAAAATCCTTATAATTTCGTATTTGCAAGTAACGGTGACGGCACTTGCTATGTTAAGGAAATAAGAGTCGACAAGGATTATGACGGTGATATTCACCTTGTTATACCCGAAAAGGCTCCTAACGGCGACACAGTTACGGCAATCAAAAATTACACCGGTCTCAACAGTTCGAACACTATCCAAAACGTTCCCGTTTATCTTACGTTCGACGGTCTTAAATCGCTTGTTACTATGATCGAAGCAAGAACGGATATCAAACCGATCAACAAAAACGGCTTTACAGTTGGTCAGAATCCCGAAAGAGACGCTAAGGTTATCGAGGCGTTTTATCAGGAAAAAATCAGCGAAAACGGTATTGGTTATTACGAGCTTGAGCCTTATATGGATTTCAGTGAAATGGATAGGCTTGCAACTATTCTTGATGCATACGCGTACAACGAAGAGGCTTGCTACAACGACACCGTTAAGTTCCTTGATGGGCTTGCCGTTGACGAGGAGAGCAAAAACCTTATTGCAAGAGAAGCGTTTAAATTCCTTTATCATTTCGGCGACAAAATCACCGAGATAACGATCCCTTCGACTGTTAAAAAAATCGAATACGGTTCCTTTGACGGATGCTACAACCTTAAAAAGGTAAACGGCATAAGCGACGATTGCGTGCTCGGCGTTCAAAAGACCGATCCCGATAACAATGCCGCGATAATCGAAATCGTTATAAAGGGCACGAAAAAGGAAGAGCTTTACAGCTATTCCTCTAACGACGCAAACGCAGATTTTATCAAGGCTCTTGATTAACGAAAAAACTCAGTTCTCTTAACGGGAACTGAGTTTTTGTTTTAAAGCAAGACGTCTACCGCCAGCATCAGACAAAATCCGACAAGAAGGGCGTAGGTTGCACCTCTTTCGTTGCCGTGGGCATGGGTTTCGGGGATCATTTCGTCACTGATAACGTAAAGCATCGTACCGCCTGCAAATGCTAATGCAAACGGGAGAATTACCGAAGCGATGCTGACCGTAAAGTAGCCGATAAGCGTGCCGACAACCTCGACAAGACCGGTTATCATTGCACATACGAAGGTTCTTTTTGGGGTGATTCCGGCTGCTAGCATAGGGCCGATAATGACCATACCCTCGGGTATATTCTGCAATGCGATACCGCCCGCAATTATTAACGCCTGAGTATTGTCACCCGACCCGAAGCCTACGCCGGCGGCGATGCCCTCGGGAAGGTTGTGTATTGCGATTGCCGCAACGAATAGCAGAACTTTATCAAGATTGCTGTTTTTGTGTTCCTTGTCGCCGCCTACGAACTGATGAAGATGAGGAACGAGCTTGTCGATAAGATTAAGACATACGGCGCCGACAAAAACACCTGCGACCGTAATTAAAAGTCCGTATTTACCGCCGTATTCAAGCGACGGGAGAATCAAGCCGAGCACTGCGGCGGCAAGCATTACGCCTGCGGCGAAAGAAAGAACGATATCGGAAAATTTATGCGAAAGCTTTTTAAATACAAAACCGACGCAAGAGCCTATTATCGTCGCACCGCCAACGCCGAGCGCGGTAAGAAGTACCATTTCCATAAGCTTTTTACCTCTTAATAAAATTTGGGTAGGGCATAACCCTACCCTTTTATATTTTATGCTTTATCTGCAGGAGGTGCCATCATAAGCTCGGAGATGATATCAAGAACCTTTTGATGACATCCGCCGCAACCCGTGGAGCACTTTGTTGCAAGCTGAACGCCCTTGAACGCTTCAAGAACGTCGGTAAAAGAATTGAGGTTATGAAGAGCATCTTCGATATCGCCAAAGCTTACCTTCATACAGTTACAAACGGTATAATTCTCTTTCATTTCACTTTCTCGCTTTCTTTATTCGTCTTTGCCGAAGTTATCCTTGCCAACTCCGCAAAGAGGGCATTCAAAATCATCGGGGAGGCCTTCAAATTTGGTGCCGGGTTCGATGCCGTATTCGGGAGCGCCAAGCTCCTCATCGTATTCCCAACCGCATACTTCGCATACGTATTTCATAATATTTCTTCCTTTATCTATAAATTAAAGCTCAACCTTCCACAAGCCGTGGAGATTGCAATATGCATATACGGCAACGGGCTTTTCATCGCAAAGTGCAAAGGTTACTGTCGGAGCATCGCCTGCCTTAAGGCATTTTCTTTGACCGCCGCGGCAGGTTTGGAGATAAACCCATTCGATAAGGTGCTCTTCGGTCATGGGGTGATCCACGGAACCGACGTTTACCTTAACGGTATTGCCTTCAACGGTAGCAACGGGGATGTGCTTTTCCTTGCTTGCTTCAACGGTGCCCGGAACGATTTCGGTCATCTTTTTACCGCAGCACATCATTTTTACACCGGATTCATTAATCATACCTACGAGATTGCCACAGGTTTCGCATACGTAGAATTTAGCTTCTTTCATTTTAATATCTCCTTTACAGTTGAGGTTGTATTTATAATTGATTATTCAATAGGCTCGAAATCACTTGCGGGATGCTTGCAGAGGGGACAGATGAAATCCTCGGGAAGCGGATCGCCCTCGTAAACGTAGCCGCAAATCTTGCAAACGTAACCCTTTTTACCCTCGGTTTGGGGCTTGGGCTTGACGTTCGACTGATAATAGGTGTAGGTCATCGTTTCGGCGTTTGTGATAACGCGCGATTCGGTAACCGAGCAGATAAACATACCGTGAGTGTCAAGGTCGATATACTGTTCAACCTTAAGCGACATAAACGAGTTAATATACTTTGGCAAGAACACGAGTCCGTTATCAGAACGGAGGGGCTTGCAATCGGCAAATTTATCAACGTTTCGTCCGCTTTGGAAGCCAAAGGTTTCAAACACCTTGAAGGGAGCTTCAACGGAGAGGCAGTTTACGTTCATGATACCGGTTTGCTTGATAACGTGGTGGGAATAGTTATCTTTATTAATGGTAACAGCGATTCTGTTGGGTGTGTTGGTCACCTGAGAAACGGTGTTTACGATAAGTCCGTTATCCTTTTTGCCGTCGTTGCTTGTAACAACGTAAAGACCGTAGCCGATATTGAAAAGGGCGGTAAGGTCGTTTTTGTTTGCGGTGGCGTCCTGCTGAGCAAGATATTCCTGGCTTAATTCCTTTGCAAGGGAATCGAGCTGAGCCGAGCTTTCCTCGTTGAGCGCAGACAGTATTCTTACCGTGCTTTCGGTATAATGGAGGTTTTTACTGTTAGCGAGCATTTCCTTCATAACCTTTGTGGCAAGAGGTGCCCAGCTTCCGTTTTCGATAAACGCAACCGTTCTGTTTTGGAAATTACGTTCGGTGAGGTGATTGATAAACTCTCGCATGAACGGGAAAATATCCGCGTTATACGTCGTGGTTGCAAGCACGAGTTTGCCGTAACGGAATGCATCCTCGACCGCTTCTGCCATATCGCATCTCGCAAGATCGTTAACAACTACCTTGGGGCATCCGTTCGCCTTTAATTTTTCGGCAAGCTGAAGAACCGCTTTTTTGGTGTTGCCGTAAACAGAGGTATATGCAATTACAACACCCTCGGTTTCGACCGAATAGCTCGACCAGACGTTATAAAGGTTAAGATAATAACCAAGGTTTTCGTTAAGGATCGGTCCGTGGAGCGGGCAAATAGTTTGGATATCGAGTGCACTTGCCTTCTTTAAGAGGGCTTGTACCTGAGCGCCGTATTTACCAACGATGCCTATATAATATCTCCTTGCCTCGCACGCCCAATCCTCTTCGACGTCCAATGCGCCGAATTTACCGAAGCCGTCCGCGGAGAACAGAACCTTGTCTGTGCTGTCATAGGTAACGATGACCTCGGGCCAATGTACCATCGGAGCGGTAACGAAATTAAGCACGTGCTTACCGAGTACAAGCTGACTTCCCTCGCCTACAACGATCTGTCTGTCTGCAAAATCGGTACCGAAGAAATTTTTCATCATAGCAAATGCTTTTGAAGATGCAACGATTTTGATTTCGGGAAACGCTTTTACAAAATTATTTATATTAGCCGAATGGTCGGGCTCCATATGCTGAACAACAAGATAATCGGGCTTTTTGCCGGCAAGAACGTTTTGAATATTATCGAGCCATTCGTGTCCGAAGCGAGCGTCAACCGTATCCATAACGGCAATCTTATCGTCAAGAATCACATAGGAGTTATATGCCATTCCGTTGGGTACGACGTATTGACCCTCGAAAAGATCAACCTCGTGGTCGTTAACGCCGACGTATTTGATATCGTTAGTAATTTTCATATCGTTCAACCCTTTTCGTTGATTTATGGCTTAATTATAACACAAAATTTTCATTTGTAAAGGGGTTTTGCGAAATTTATTAAGAATTTTTCTCATTAAGGGAATTTTGAAGAATTTTGAATTTTTAGATAAAAAAATCCGCAGCATTTTCATTTTGCTGCGGATTTTAAAGCTTTAATCAGAACTTTTTGCTGTCCTTAAGCTCAACAACACTGTTGAAAAGCGATTCATCCTTGGTGTCGCGGCAGAAATAGCCTTTGCGAACGAACTGGAATTTATCGCCTGCCTTGGAGTCGAGAAGAGCGCGCTCAATCTTGACGCCCTTGCAGATAACCTTGGATTCGGGGTTGAGATATTCGCCGTAGCGAGAGGATTCAACCGCGTTCATATCTGCTTCGGTGAAGAGGCGGTCGTAACGCACAACGTCGGTTTCTGCACATTCGGTAGCGGAAAGCCAGTGGATGGTGCCCTTGATCTTTCTGCCGTCAGCAGGCATACCGTTGCCGGTTTCAAGATCTGCGGTACAAAGCACCTCGGTAACGTTGCCTTTTTCATCCGACTTGATCTCATCAACGCGAACGATATATCCGCCCATAAGACGAACCTCGCCGCCGAGCTTCATACGGAAATACTTGGGAGGAGGATCAAGCGAAACGTCTTCCCTTTCAACGAAGAGCTCACGGGTAAAGGGGAGCTTGCGAGTGCCCGCTTCGGGGTCGTTGGGGTTGTTGGGAAGATCGAAATATTCTACCTTATCCTCGGGATAGTTGGTCACTGTAACCTTTACGGGATCGAACACAGCAACACGGCGGAGAGCCTTGATATTAAGATCCTCACGCACGCAGTGCTCGAGAAGAGCAATATCAACAAGCGAATTGTTCTTTGCAACACCAACGCGGTCGATAAAATCGAGAATTGCTTCGGGAGTGTAGCCACGTCTGCGAAGACCGCAGAGGGTGGGCATTCTGGGATCGTCCCAACCGTCAACGAGCTGATTTTCGACAAGAGAACGAAGGAAGCGCTTGCTCATTACGGTATTGGTAATGTTAAGACGTGCGAACTCGATCTGTCTGGGAGTGGAGGGGACGTCGCAATGCTCGATAACCCAATTGTAAAGAGGTCTGTGATCCTCGTATTCGAGCGAGCAGAGCGAGTGGGTGATTCCCTCGAGCGCATCCTGAATGGGATGAGCAAAGTCGTACATCGGGAAGATGCACCACTTTTTACCCTGACGGTGGTGATCGATATAGCGGATACGGTAAAGCACGGGGTCGCGCATATTAAAGTTACCGCTTGCAAGATCTATCTTTGCACGGAGAGTGTATTTTCCTTCGGGGAATTCGCCTGCTCTCATGCGGCGGAAGAGATCAAGACTTTCTTCTGCAGGTCTGTCGCGGTAAGGCGAAACAGCAGGCTTTTGGAGGTCTCCGCGGTAGGAGGAAAATTCCTCTGCGGAAAGCTCGCAAACATAAGCGTCACCGTTGATTATAAGCTGTTCGGCAAGCTTGTAGGTTTCTTCGAAATAGTCGGAGCCATAGAAGAAGCGATCATCCCAATCGAAGCCGAGCCAGTGGATATCCTCCTTGATCGCATCAACGAATTCGGTATCCTCCTTAGCGGGGTTGGTATCGTCCATACGGAGGTTGCAAAGTCCGCCGTAGCGTACTGCAGTCGAAAAGTCGATAACCATTGCCTTGCAGTGACCGATGTGAAGATAACCGTTGGGCTCCGGCGGAAAACGGGTGTGAACCTTAAGTCCGGGATTGGCAGCTATATCTGCATCGATAATTTCATTTATAAAGTTTGTAGATTCCATTGTTTTCTCCTTACTTTAACACTCTTGCAAGAACGCGTTCCTTGCCGAGTATCTTCATTACCTCGTAGAGGTCGGGCGAGTTCATTCTGCCGGTCACGGCGATGCGGAGGAACATACTTACGTCGGCAACCGAGCCCTTAAACGCTTCGGGGTTTGCCTTGTATTGCTTCATATCAGGGCAGAAGCCGTTCTTTTCGGCGATAGCCTTGATATTTGCAAACCAATCGTTTTGCTCAACAGTTTCATCGTAGCTTGCGGCAAAATCGTTACAGATCGCCTTAACGTCTTCTGCACTGAAGCTTTCGGGAATAGCATCTACTGCTTCAAAAAGATCATCGTAGAAGAACGACATATAGCCCTTAACCTCGCTCCAGAGCGCCAAGTCCTTACGGGGCTTCTTGCCGCCTCTGCCGATCGAAAGGATCGAAACGGCGTAATCGCGGTCTGCTTCGAGAATTTTTGCAAAATCAACGTCGTTTTCCTTTGCCCAGGTGAGAGTATATTCATATACCTCTTCTGCACTCATACGCGAAATGACGTTTTTGGAAATATCGTTAAGCTTATCGAGGTCGAAAAGCGAGCCCGAAACGCTCATTTTCTTTGTTGTGAACTTGAAATCTTCAATTGCCGCTTCGGGGTTAGCAAGACGCCATTCCTCGAAGTTGGAGTTGAGGATAGTCAAAAGATATTCGCGAACCGCAGAAACGGGATAGCCTTGCGAATGATAATAGGTAAGAGCGGCTTCGGGGTCCTTGCGCTTGGAAATTTTACGCTTGTTACCGTTATCGAGCTTTAATACTTGAGCTGTATGGCAATATTTAGGCATTTTAAAGCCGAGTGCTTTGAAAAGCTGGATATGGAACGGAAGAGTCGAAAGCCAGCTTTCATCACGGATAACGTGGGTGGTGCCCATAAGATGATCGTCAACCGCGTGAGCGAAGTGATAGGTGGGAATTCCGTCACTCTTGAGAATTACGTGGTCGATATCGTTTTCGGTAACGTCGATCTCGCCCTTGATTTCATCGCGGAATTTATGCTTGTTGTTAAGGTTTCCGTCGCTCTTGAAGCGCAAAACAAAGGGAACGCCTTCTTGTAGCTTTTCTTGGATCTTTTCGATAGGAGCGTCGCGCCAAATTGCGAATTCTCCGTAATATCCGGGGTTAAGCTTTTCGGTTTCCTGCTTCTCTCTGATCGCGGTAAGCTCTTCCTCGGTACAGAAGCAAGGATAAGCCTTTCCCTCTCTGATCAATTGCTTTGCAAAGGTTTGATAAATTTCTGCTCTTTCGCTTTGGCGGTAGGGACCGTAATCACCCTTATCGCCGTCGATAACGGCGCCTTCGTCGAAATTCACGCCCAATTTAGCGAGTGTTTCGATAATTATCTGAATGCCGTTGGGAACGGTACGCTTTGCATCGGTATCCTCTATACGGAGATAGAAAACGCCGCCGGAATTGTGAGCAAGTCTTTCATCGGTAAAAGCACCGTAAAGGTTGCCTATATGAAGAAAGCCTGTGGGGCTGGGCGCAAAACGGGTTACTTTTGCACCTTCGGGAAGATTACGCGCGGGATAACGTGCTTCGATATCCTGCGGAAGGGTTTTTATGTTAGGATAGAGAAGTTCGGCAAGAAATTGAGCGTCCATAGTCAGACCTCCTGAATTTACATACATAATATCAAGATATTATATTACATTCAAAATATTTTGTCAATACGCTTTATTGCTATTGAAAAAGTGTTTTTTATGGTGTATAATATTCTACAAATGAAAATCGAAAGGAATCCCGTTATGTTGAAAAAATTGTTGACAGCAGTTCTTGCTTTTTCGATGTGCTTTGCTTGTCTTGCATCCTGCTCTGACGATGGCGCAAGTGAAAGCTCCGATATTGAAAGCAACGAACAGGAAGAAAGTATGATTGAATCAAACGTAGAATCCACCACCGAATCCGACGCTACCGACGAATCCTCGAAGGAAGAAAGCGTTGAAGAATCGGGTAACGAAGTCTCTGATTCCGATGAATCCTCGAAGGATGATGAAAGCTCCGCGGACGAAAGCTCCAAGGAAGACGAAAGCTCTAAGGAAGACGAAACCTCTAAGGAAGACGAAACCTCTAAGGAAGACGAAACCTCCAAGGAAGATGAAACCTCTAAGCCCGACGACGGCGATACCGAGATCAACAACAAGGAATATTGGGGCTTTGACGATTATAACACCGTTAACATCGTAGGCTCTCCTGCTGAAGTGACCTCTTGCCCTACCACCATTAAGAAGGTTTCCAACAGCAAATACAGCATGACCTCCGAAACCGATATGGGTACCGTTACCATTACCCTTGAAGAACGTCCCTGGGGTTGCTTCAACCTTTGGTCCTGGACTCTTAAGGACAAGAGCGGTAAGACCCACACCTTTGCTCCCGGCGGCACCGATTTTGAATACGTACATATCCCCGTAACCCCCAAGGGCACCAACGTTTGGTCGGGCGGTAACCACGGTAACGAAGCATTCGTTTCGCTTGATATTTACAATGCCGAAACCGGCGAAAAGATCGATCTTGCAGTTGGTCAGTCTGTAACCGCAAACTCCATTCACGTTATCGAAAAGACCAAGCTTATGTGGTTCCCCGACGATAACGGCGACAGCATCGGCGATTACAACAACAAGAGCATGAGCTATACCGACGCAGACGTATATGCTCACATGACCAGAAAATACACCTTCACCGGTCCTCAGATCAAGCTTAACGTTGACTACAAATACGTTCAGGACGTTAAGATGCATCGCTCCTACACCTGTATGATGCCTATTGACAAGAAATACGGCTTGTGGTGCGAAATGTACAACGAAAAGGGCGAAATGCTTAAGAGAATCGAAACTCTTAAGGTTGGCGCTGCCGACTATTCCGGTCCCTCAAACGGCGGCAACAAGGCTTGCCGTGCACTCGTTTACGGTTATGTCGATTCCAGATATCAGTTTGACGTTCGCGTTACTACCATTCAGGATTCGCTTAATAACTACAACGGCGACTTTAACACCGCGTTCTGGGATATGAACACCAGCCAGAACAAGCTTTACTTTACAAGGTTCTCCAACTCCACCGTTCAGAACATAAAAGCAGGTGACGAGCATCACACCGAGGCTATTTGGTTGCTTAAGTTCGATCCTGACGCAAAGACTCCCGAGGTACAGGAACCCGAATATGAAGAGGTTGAGGATTTCAAGTGCACAGGCACACTCGCATCTCTTAACAAATCGTATAAGCTCTCCGGACAGTTACAATCCGGCGCTTTCCAGTATACGGCACTTCTTACCGACGGCAAGGCTCATGATACCCTTACCTCGGACAATAACTGGTTTACGTTTGTAAACAGTGCTAATTATACGGGTGCTCAATCAAACACCGAAAACGGCATAGGATATGCAATAATTGACCTTGGCAAGACTACAAATATAAGCGGCGTTCGTGTTCATATCTGCAACGGTAAAGCCGATTGGGGTATCCTTACCCCGTCCGAAGCAACCGTTTGGGTTTCGGATGACGGCGTAAACTTTAAAAAGGCTGCAACTCTTACGATTGCGGATGATCCCGAAGCAATTTATTGGACCGGTGCAAACCTTAGCAACGTAAGCGCTAGATACGTTAAGTTCCAGTTCAAGCCCAACGGTATGTTCTGCTTCTTGAACGAGCTTGAGGTTTACTCGAAATAATTAAATTACGAAGAAAGCGGACGTCATTAAACCGACGTCTGCTTTTTATTTACAAAAATCAATAAATTTGAATATCGCCATTATTGACACGGCAGAATATTTATGATACACTATTGCCAATAAAAGGGAGTAGCTATACGGTTTCCCCGTATACGTTCGTTCGACATCTCGGCTTCTTAGCCCGGACGTACGTTTTGATTGCAAGACTTTTATGGCAATGCCATAAATGGGCTTGCATATTTTTTTAATCTTTTTGTAAAGAAGGTATCGAATGAAACACTATCTTGAAAAGCTCGAAGCCGTATTTTCGCATATCAGCTCGAGCGCAGAGGGGCTTTCTTCAGACGAAGCGGCTGCACGCTTGGAGCTTAACGGCGCAAACAAACTTGCCGAGCCTCCTAAGGTTCCGCTTTGGAAAAAGTTTTTGATGCAGTTTGCAGACCCGATGATAATCGTGCTTTTGGTTGCGGCGGCAGTTAGCCTTGTGACCGCGATCGTAGAGGGCGAATCGCTTGCAGACGTATTTATTATCCTTTTCGTTGTTATTCTTAACGCCGTACTCGGCATTATTCAGGAAAACAAGGCCGAAAAGGCAATCGACGCGCTGAAGGCGATGACGAAGGCGAAATGCAAGGTGCTGCGCGACGGAAATATGCGCATTCTCAACAGTGAGGACCTTGTTGTCGGCGACGTAATTTTGCTTGAAGCGGGCGACGCCGTTCCTGCCGATGCAAGACTTATTGAAGCGGCTTCGCTTAAGGCAGAGGAATCTGCTCTTACCGGTGAATCGGTACCGAGTGGTAAATTTGCCGAAGTTATCGTTTCCGAAAGCGGCGAAGTGCCCTTGGGCGACAGAAGCAATATGGTATACACCGGCACAACTATCGTTTACGGTAGAGCAAAGGCGGTTGTTGTTGCAACCGGTATGGATACCGAAATGGGCAAGATCGCAAAGGCTATTACCGATGCGACCGAGGAAAAAACGCCCTTGCAGGTTAAGCTCGGACAGTTGAGCAGAATACTTACCGTTGCGGTTTTGGGTATTTGCGCTGTCGTTTTTGCAGTTAACCTTTTGACCGCAGATTCGCTTAACGGCGGTGTTGTTATCGATACGTTTATGGTTGCCGTTTCGCTTGCGGTTGCCGCAATTCCCGAGGGATTAAGTGCGGTAGTTACCATTGTTCTTTCTATCGGCGTTTCCAAAATGGCGGCACAGAATGCAATCATCCGCAAGCTTACAGCGGTTGAAACGCTTGGTTGTACTCAGATAATCTGCAGTGATAAGACCGGCACTCTTACTCAAAACAAGATGACCGTTGTTGAGCACTTCAGCGGCAATTTAGAGCTTTTATGTACTTGCAACGCGCTTTGTAACGATGCAGAGATTGACGAATCGGGCAACGTTACGGGCGAGCCTACCGAGGCTGCGCTTTTGAAGTTTGCGTTTGACAACGGCAACGATAAGCGCGCACTTTTGGAAACTCAGCCGAGAATCTGCGAAGCGCCCTTTGATTCGGGCAGAAAAATGATGTCTACCCTTCACTCCTTCGGCGGCAAGGTTATTCAGTACACAAAGGGTGCACCCGACGTTGTGCTTTCGAGATGTACAAAGTATATCTCCCCTGTCGACGGCAAGACGAAGGATATGGACGATAGGGTGCGTGAAGCAATTCTCGCGCACAACAAGGCGATGGCTGACAAGGCGTTGCGCGTGCTTGCAGCGGCGTTTACCGTTTATAACGAAAAGCCCGATTTTCAATCCCCCGAGGAGATCGAAAAAGATCTTGTGTTTGTTGGACTTTCGGGTATGATCGACCCTGTACGTCCCGAGGTTGTCGATGCGGTTGCAAAATGCAAGTCCGCAGGCATCCGTCCCGTTATGATCACGGGAGACCATATTGACACTGCCGTTGCTATCGGTAAGGAGCTTGGAATCATTTCCGATTCCGCTCAGGCGCTTACGGGCGCTCAGCTTGACCTTATAAGCGACGAGGAGCTCGAACGCGACATTGCTAATTATTCGGTTTATGCACGTGTTCAGCCCGAGCACAAGGTTCGTATCGTTACCGCATGGAAGAAGCTTGGATATATTACCGCTATGACCGGCGACGGTGTTAACGACGCACCCTCGATAAAGAGCGCGGATATCGGTATCGGTATGGGTATTACCGGCACCGACGTTACAAAGGGTGTTGCCGATATGATTCTCGGCGACGACAATTTTGCAACGATCGTAAACGCGGTTGAAGAAGGCAGACGCATTTATTCGAACGTCAGAAAGACTATCCAGTTCCTTCTTTCCTCGAATTTAAGCGAGGTTTTGACAGTATTTATCGCTTCCCTCTTTGGTATGACGGTGTTCAAGCCTATTCACATTCTTTGGATAAACCTTATCACCGACAGTCTTCCCGCGCTTGGACTTGGCGTTGAGCAAGCCGAGGGCGACGTTATGACACAGGCCCCCCGTGACAGCAAGGAAGGAATTTTTGCAGGTGGCTTGGGCATTGACGTTATTTGGCAGGGCGCTTGTATTTCGGTTCTTACTCTTATCTCCTTCTTTGTCGGCAACGCAATACAGGACGGTTTTGGCACGACAATGGCATTTGTAACAATGTCGATGGCAGAAATCACCCACTCGTTTAACCTCCGCTCGCGCGAAAAGAGCGTTTTCGCAATCACCGGACACAACAAGGTGCTTTGGCTCACAATGGCTGCAAGCTTCGTTTTGACTGCTTTGGTAGTGTTCGTTCCCTTCTTGCAAAGCCTCTTCTCGTTTATGCCTATTAACGTTTGGGAATATATCCTCGCGTTGGTTATCGGCGCGCTTATACTTCCCATTTCCGAGGTTGTAAAGCTTGTAAAAAGAAAGATGAACGAAAGCAAATAAATTACAAAAAGGACTCGTATGAGTCCTTTTTTCGTGGTCATTTGTGTCGTGGGTAAGGGGTACTGCTTTCTTCAATAAATTTCCTTTAATAATTTTTGTATAGTTGCTAATAATATTTTCGAGGAAAAAACCTCGATGCGAAATACCTAAATTTGTCGAAAAATATAACAAATATTAAAAAGCTGTAGTTTCGTGTTGTGCTTTTGTCTTTAAAATATTGACAAGGAAATTTATAAAAGCTATAATATTGGTAGTTTTTATAGCTATATAAACAATAGGAGACATATTATGGCAAATATCGGATATTTTAATGATGCAAAAAAAGAATACGTTATAACAAATATGCGCCCGCGCAGACCGCTTAGCAACTATTTGTGGAACGAGCTTTTTTTGGCAAACCTCGATAACTTCGGCTTTGGCGAAAGCTTTCTTCGCATCAGCCCTGAGGAAAGACGCGTTCTTTTCCCCTGTTGGGATGCAACCCGTCTTATCTATATTAAGGATAAGGCAACGGGCGAGTTTTTCGATATAAACCGCAACTATCAAAATAAAGAATTCACAAAGTTCGAATGTCACGTAGGTATCGGATACCAACAAATCGTTAGCGAATACAAGGGCATCGAAACCGAATTTACCATCACCGTTCCTACCGAGGGCCATGCAGAGCTTTGGCGCGTTCGCGTTAAGAACACCTCGAACGAGGCAAAGAGCATAAACGTTGTTCCTTACGGTCGTCCCGCGGCTAACGTTACAACCCACCTTGCTTACGGCCATGCCGATTACGAGGCTTCCTTGGGCGGCTTGTACTATTACCACGATGCTTTCGCGGTTGACCATAACTATAGCGGCATTTATATGAAAGCGAGCGAATTGCCCCTTTCCTATGACCTTAGCGACCTTAACTTCCGCGGATTTTATAATACCTATGAGAACCCCGTTGGCATGGCTAACGAAAAGCTTTCCAATAAGGGTACCTCGTTTGACGATTCCTATTGCTGCGCTATGCAGTTCGAGGCAAATCTCGCCGCAGGTGAGGAAAAGACCTATTACGTTGTCGTTGGTATCTCTACCGGCGTTGATAACGCTATCGAGGATTCTGCTAAGTATCTCGCAAAGGGATTCTTCGAAGAAACTATCGCCGAGGTTAAGCGCATCGCTGACGATATGGACCGTCTTTACGTTCTTAATACTCCCGATGAATATATCAACACAATGATAAACACTTGGCTCAAACGCCAAATTTCGCTTGGTAAGACCTGGGGCCGCGTTTGCTCCAAGGGCTTCCGCGATATTATGCAGGACGCCGCAGGTCTTGCCGCGTTCGATGGTAAGATGACAAGAGAAAAGATAATTCTCTGCCTTACTCACCAAAGACCTAACGGTAACCCTATGCGCGCGTTCGACCCCATTGCTCGCACCCCTTATTACGACGGTGCGGCTTGGATCCCCGCTACCATTCTTGCATATATTAACGAAACCGGCGATTTAACCGTTCTCGATGAGGTTTGCCCCTATTTCGAATGCGAAGAAGAAGGCACCGTGTTCGACCATATGTATAGAGGTATCCGCTTCCTTCTCGATAACCGCGGAGCAAGAAATATGGTTCTTTGGGGCGGCGGCGACTGGAACGACTCTATTAACAACACCGGCTATATGCAAAAGGGCGAAAGCGCTTGGCTCAGTATCGCAACCGTAAAGGCAATAACCGAATTTTGCCGTATTTGTGAAATTATGGGCGGTAAGGAAGACCTTATCGCAAAGGTAAAGGAAGAGCAAGCCGTTCTTAAAGCCGCAATTCTGGAAAATGCCTTCGAGGGCGACCAGTTCATTTACGGTATTACCGACTGGGACGAAAAGGTTGGCTCTAAGGAAAATATCGAGGGTCAAACCTATCTTGATGCTCAAACCTGGGCAGTTCTTGCGAATATGCTCGATAAAGAGGGTCTTAACAAGGTTATGCAAACCGTTGAGGATAAGCTTAAATGTTCCTTCGGCTACGTCCAATGCGCTCCCGCATATAGCAAGAAGGACGAGCATATCGGCCGTATGGCATACTTTATCCCCGGTGGATATGAAAACGGCTCTGTATATAACCATGGCGTTGCATTTAAGCTTGTTGCCGATTGTATGCTTGGTAAGGCAGACGTTGCTTACGATACTCTTAAGCTTATCAGCTACGATAACCCCGCAAACGATAATTCGGGTGTAGAACCCTACGTTGTTACAAACATGTATCTTGGCCCGCAAGACCCCTACCGTCCCGGATTTTCCTATTATTCTTGGATTACCGGTACTGCAGGTTGGATATACCGCGGTGTTACCGAATTTATCCTTGGCGTTAGCGGCGATTATACAGGCCTTAAGATTAAGCCCTGCATTCCTTCCGTTTGGAACGAGGCGTCTGTTTCCCGCGTGTATCGCGGTGCTGTTTATAACATCACCTTCAAGCGCACAGGCAACTATAAGCTTATCGTAGACGGTACCGCAATCGATGGCTGTATCGCTCCTATCTTCCCCGAGGGAAGCGAGCATACCGTAGTTTGCGAATTCTAAGATAAAAAACAAAACTAACCGAAGGGCGATGCACCATAGTGATAAATCGTCTTAAAGTAGCTATTTTTACACAATTCTGCATCAAAAAACCGCGATATACGCTTGGTATTATCGCGGTTTTTTCTTTATCTTGCAAAGCAAATAAGCGGTTCAAATGCCGCAATTATTGCAGTATTAATATCGCCTCTTATAAAATCGCAAAAACCTGCTCGGCAATGCTTGCCATACCCGCGCGGGTGGGGTGCTTGGTAAGCTTTTCAATTTTTTCAAGCAAAACTGTCTTCGCGCCGTAATGGTTTGCGGCGGTAATAATTCCGTTCGTAATAGTTTCGTCAAGTTCGGAATTTATAATGGCAATAATCTTCGCGTCGGGAAGCTTCTCGCTAAGAATTTTAAAGAAATAAGAAACGGCGGGAAGCACCGAAAACAAATCCTCGTGGCTCCAATCGGAGTATTTAAGCTCGCCGATAGGCGCACCGCACCAGTTGTCGTTGGTTCCACCGAAAACAAACACGGTGTCTATCTTGTTTTTCTCAAAAAAGTCTTGCTCGCAAAGTTGGTTAAACCGATAAATAAAGGAAGAGCTCTTCGAGCAATCGGTGTTGCCGTATCCGGTGTATCCAATAGTAGAGCCCGACCAACTGTTGTTTAATAAAAGCGTGGCGTTCATTCGGGGAATTAATTGACCCCACCATGTCTGGCTAACCTCCTCAACGTCGTTTTTTTCAACGCCGTTGGAATATCCGCCGGGGTAGTAATAGGGCTCGTAATCTTCGGGAATGTGGCCCTTGAAAGTAGAATAGCTATCGCCGAAAATAATAACATTGTTGCTCATAATTTGCCTCGTGCACTAAAGTATAATTGTACTGAAATTTTGGATCAAGTGTTGAATTTGCTGCTTGTATACGATTATTATAACATATCAAGCTAAAAAAGTAAATATAATAGCTTCATTTGTTTCTTCAGTCTGAAAGGGAGTTTATTGCCTCCCTTTTAATTTTCCAAAAATTGCCATTAATAAAATCATAATTATAACACAAAATATTGTCGAGGAAAGAACCTCAATGCGAAAAACGCAAATTTAAAAAGGAGATTTTAAAATGGCTAAGAACAAGATTTCGGTACCCGAAGCTAAGGAAGCTATGAACAAGTTCAAGATGGAAGCCGCTAATGAAGTTGGCGTAAATCTTAAGAACGGTTATAACGGCGACCTCACCTCTAAGCAGGCAGGCAGCGTAGGCGGTCAGATGGTAAAAAAGATGATCGAATCCGCAGAAAAGAATATGAAATAAGAAGCTTTTGCTTCGATGAAAAAAGGCACCTTTTTTAAGGGTGCCTTCTTTCTTGGTTATAACGTGTTTTAATTCTTTGTCCAGTAGTGGTTTACGTGCGGAAGCGATTTCGATGCTAAATAATCGTTCAATTCGTTTAAATCGATTGCGGGAACCAGAAAATCACCGACGCATTCGGGCGAAGCCTTATCGCGTATAATAAAGTTATAGCAAGGGATATAATAGCCGATATCGAAGCATTCCTCACAACAGCACTCGGTGATAAGCTCGTATACAAATTCTACGCCCTCGATATTGCATTTTTCGTGATCGATTTCCACCAAGCCGTACGGCAGCTGAACGAATTTGCCGTTTCTGAATCTCTGTTCTGCTTCGGCATAGGAAATCGCGTCGAGAGTATGTGTCGGAAAGATATTTTCATCGCTCAGGTCTTTCGCGCTGACATATTTAAAAAATCCGTATTCGTAGTCAACGGTAACACGAACGTATTTTTGCGCGAGAGACAGGATACCTCGGTCGACACTGTCACTTCCATTGTAAATTATATATGCATCAGACGTCCTTTCGACCTTAAGTCCTTCGGTGGTTTTAAAGGTCATCTCACAAAAATCGAGAACTGCAGGATTCGAAAACGGATCGGTCATCGGCTCGCGCGAGATATCCTCGGTGTCTGTCTTCAACAAAATATAATCCCAGCACGCAGTAACGCAGCTGTTACCGTCGGGCTTATAGATTGCATAGCAATCCTGTTCATCCTCTTCAAAGATGAATTTCGATTCGTCAAAGGGGACGTCGGCAACGGTAAGATAATTAATAAGCTTTGATTTTAAATAGCTTTTAAGCTCGTCGGTAAATTCATAATTTCTGCCCGTGTTGCGGAGTTGGTAGGGTGTTTGAATAACGGTTGCACTTTCGGGGTTTAAGCCGACCGCGTTTTTATAGTCGGGTACCTCGACTTTGGGATATTCAATTCCGTCGATCAGATTTTCGAGATGAACGATTACGTCGTTGACTGCAACGTGGTATGGCATTATTTCGGGCGACCACACACTTTGATATGCAAGCCCGATGCTTACCCCCATCGGTGCGGTATAGAGCTTTTTACCTGAATAATCGAGGATAGAATATATAGCATCCTCGGTGAATTCGTCTTTTAGCTCACGTTCTATTATATAGTCAAAATCTTCGTGCGCTTTGAAATAACCGCAAACCGTCTTTACGAGGTTGCCCGAATAATCATAGATATAGCCTTTTGAGCTTAATATATCGACCGAATTGCTATTGACGATGATACTTCCCTTCTTGATGATCGGCATGTCCCAAAATTGAGGCTTGATGATAAATTCTCCGTCCTTCATCACTCCGTAATACCAATCGTCAATTCGAAACGCCGACACGATAGTTAAGCCGTCGTATTCGGCATGCAATTCGGGCTCGGTGCTTATTTGCATAACCGTTTCGCCGTTGGAATCCAGAACGTAGTATTCCTCTCCGCGTCTGCCCAAAAAATCGCCTTCAAGGATCTTTTCCCAGGGGATAAGGCTATCCCATAATACGTCATCGGTCCTCTCGCCGTCGGTGTTAATGAAAAACGCAGATCTATCAGACATAACGACGTACAAAAGAGATTTATTTTTGGAAATAGTAACTATATTGTCGCAGTTAAAGGCTTTTATTATTTCCCCGTCGCCGTTGATGATATAATTTTCACGGTCGGAGTCTGACCGTCCCTTTCGTACGGCGAGGCAGCGGTCTTTTTGGATACTCCTTATATTATGGTCGGGGAATTTTTCTTCAAGCGTCAGTTCCCTGCTTTCTTCACTTACGGTCGACGATTCATTAACAGCTACGCTTGATTCTTCGTGTTGTGCGTTTTCGGAGGATACGGAAACAGCTTCCTCGTTACACGCAGAAAGGGCTGATACAAGAAAAGCGATAAAAAGAACAAAGAGTTTTTTCATAATTTCGTCTCCTTTCGGTCGTTTCACCTTATAAGACGAAGAAAAAACTCTTTTTGTCACATTTTTTATTAAATTTTTTATATTATTTTTTCTTTTTGCGTTTTTTGAAGGCAAGACGGTATTTTTTCGTGCGTTTATTAACGAGCAACACAGAAATTACCGCAAGGACGACAAGTATCGCCGTGATGATAAGCATTGCGGTAAGGTCGTTTCCCTGCTCGGCTTGAGCGTCTTCGACAGAGCCTTCCGCAAGGACGTTGAACGAAAGCGAGAATGCGAGAAGCGTTATAAGCAAAAGCACTGATATAATTTTATTCGTTTTCATTGCCGTCCTCGCTTACGTCGTTAGTTTCGGATTCGGTTTCGGTTTTGTTCTTTTTTGCAACGCGGTCGCGCCATTCACGAACGGTATCGCGGAATTTTTTGTGCGGTGCTTGCTCGGGAATGGGGAGAAGCTCGTTGCTTTCGGGGTCGACTGCACCAACAGTGCGATAGGTCATACTGCCGACAGCAAATCCTTTGCGGACAAGGCTGCGCTCAACTGCGATGCGGATCACATAGAAGATGATAGCGATTATCGGCACGGAGAAGATCATACCGCCGACACCGAACACACCGCCGAATATAAGAACCGAGGAAGTGATCCAGAACTTGGAAACACCTGTGCGGTCTTCAATTATCATCGGTTGGATAATGTTACCGTCGATCTGCTGAAGAACCACAAGGAAGACTATAAATATAATACCGTATTCAACGTCGGTAAGCAGGATGATAAACGCCGTGGGGATACCGCCGATGAAGGGGCCGAAGAACGGGATTACGTTGGTAACCGCAACAACACCCGCGGAAAGGAGTGCATAAGGCATACCTACTGCGGTCATAAACAAAAACGTAACTATACCAACGATGCTCGATGAGATGAGCTTGCCGATGACGAATTTACCGAAAATACTGTTGCCGTAACGGGCAACATCGAGAATATCGTTTGCTCGTTTTGCGGAAAAGAGCGCGAAAATAAGCTTCTTGATCTGACCGAGGA
>JAFYON010000087.1 GCA_017560145.1 Clostridia bacterium
CAACTGCTACTCTACCGTCGGTTCACCGCTTCTCGGATGGGATCTGCACCGCCTGCGGCATGCGCGAGGGCAGTTTCCACCCTTCTTCCCTTGATCGAAGCAAACGGCGCAGAAGCATTGCTTTATATGCGCTATTCCGCAAGCTCCACACCCGCGTACCGCTTCGACGGCGCAAGAACTCACTATATCAACTATACCCGTCTCTCGCGCGAATACGGATTGATCGCTGCTCCCGCGGCAAGCGCGTTTCTTATTTGCACCGATAAATATCCCGAAATCAACCTTTATGCAGACGATAATTCTCACCACTCCAAGGAAGGCTCTTATCTTATCGCGTGCGTAATGCTTATGTCCTACTTAGGCGTTGACCCTGTCGGCGTTGAATACGACGCAGAGCTTGGCGCTGACGTTGCAGGCAAGCTTCAGGAATGTGCAAAGCAGGCTTGCGTTGAGGGTTACGACTATAACGTAAGCGAAGAAGAGCTTGCTCCCCCCGAAGACGTTTATTACGTTAACGGCAACAAGTATCAAAACATTACCACAGGCAAATCCTACACCTCCAACGGCAGCATATATACCGGCGACTATACCGACCATAACTCCGACGGCACCGTTATGGGCAAATTGACCAACGGTCTTTATGCAAGTACCACGGGCTCGACCTCCACGATCGGCTGTCACAAGGGCTCGAAGGTAAGCATCGATATCGATCTTAACGGCAAATACGAAATAAAAGCGTTCAAAACTCAGCTCTTCGGTAACCCCGGTTGGGGCATCACCGATCCCTTTGATACCTCCAAGAACGTTTACGTTGAATTTGCAGTTTCCAACGACGGCAACCAATATACCACCGTCGGCAAGGCAAAGGTGACCCAATCCGAAGCAGACACCGGTTGGACAAAAGCGATCTATACTCTTGAACCCGAAGGAAAGATCGAAGCAAGATATATTCGCGCAACCTTCTGCAACTCCTTCT
This sequence comes from Clostridia bacterium, assembly GCA_017560145.1. Lineage (GTDB taxonomy): Bacteria > Bacillota > Clostridia > Oscillospirales > CAG-382 > Coliplasma. Next base: position 977 of record JAFYON010000087.1, read on the forward strand.
TCGTATGGTGCGATGAAATCAGCGCATACGGCACCGAAGGCGGCAATATCGCGCTCGGTATGGATCACACCGTTTCCGGCGTTGGTTACAGAACAGGCTCCTACTGCGCTCCCCTTAACGACGGCATCGCTTCCGAAAAGCTCACCTATGACAAGGGTGATGCAAGCACCTGGTTCGGATTTTATAACCACGCTTCCTATCCAAACGATTCCAATGCGCCCGACTTCCTCGGCACTGTTACCTATGATTTCGAAAAGCTTTATAATATCGAAAAGGTAAGAGTTCACACCTTGTTCGGTAACGCTTCGGGTATTAAATCTCCGCAATATATCAGCGTTGAAACCTCCGAAGACGGAGTAACCTATAACGAAGTTACAAGAAAAACCTATTCTCCCTCCGAAGGAACCTCGATCGAATGGGTCGATCTTGCATTTAAAGCACCTGTTGAAGCAAGATTCGTTCGCGTTTGCGTTAAGCTCGACGGTACCTTTGCATTCATCAACGAAATCGAAATTTACGGCGAAGAAAAGGTTCAGATAGACGATGATGACGAGAAAAAGGTAAATATCGCACTCGACAAGAAATACGAAATCTCGGGCATCGGCAACCGCGATACCTGCGCCGCAAGCATCACCGACGGCTTTATCGCAGACGGCCTTAAGACCAATGCAAACTGGGCAAATGAATGGTTCGGCTTCTATCACAACGGCAATGCGCCCACCAACGCTCCCGACAAGCTCGGTTACTTTATCATCGATCTTGAAAATGAATATGACCTTTCCTCGATCGTAGCTTACCTCGGCAACGAGGATGCCTGGGGCATTAAAACTCCCGAATACGTAAAAGCTTATACATCGCTCGACGGTGTTAAATTCGAGGAAAGAGGCAGCTTCTACGTTTCTGCCTACGATGAAACCTATGAAAGCGAGCTTAAGCTCGACTGCAAGGCAAGATTCGTTAAGGTTGAATTCAAGCTTACGGGCACCTTCGCATTCGTAAGCGAAATCGAAGTTTTCGGCGCACAAGCCAATGACGACGATGATGACGATGACGACGATAACAAGCCCGAATACACTCTCGGCGACGTAAACGGCAAGGACGGCATCGAAAAGTACGACTATATCGCAGTTAAGCGTGCGGTTATGGGCACTCTTACCCTTACCGAAGCACAGCAAAAGGCTGCCGACGTAAACGGCAAGGACGGCGTTGAAAAATACGACTACATCCTTATCAAGCGTCACGTAATGGGCACCTACACCATCGGCGCATAACACCTACACCATAGGCTCATAAAATAAAAATATCCGTTTGTTAACTCAAACGGATATTTCAGACCGAAGACAAATGGTCTGTTTACA
>JAFYON010000088.1 GCA_017560145.1 Clostridia bacterium
CTTTGCTGCGTAATCGGTAGCGTTATCAAAGATAGCGGTAGCCGCGCCGGAGGTGGAGTTGATAGTATCGATGGTGAATACATAACCCCAAGCGTGGTAAGGTTGAACGTTGTTGTCTGCTACGAGCTCGTATTCGCCTTCAGCCCAGTACATTTCATCGTCTGCACTTACGGGAACAACGAACATTGCCGAAACAAGAACAGCAACGAGAAGAAGAGAGAGAAATTTCTTCATTTTTAAGATTTCCTTTCTGTAATTTGTTTCTTGTTGTTATATTATAACATATAAGATATATACCACATCCGTTTTGTGTTGTCAATCGCTTTTATGGTTTTTTTACAAAAAAGAAGACGGATTTCAGCCCGTCTTCTCTTATTTTTTACCAATTAAAGGGTGATGTGATCGATTATATAATTGAGATAGTTCTTGTAAGCCTGCTTATCAGCCACAATACGCTTCATTTCGTAAAGCTTGTTGGGAGGGATTTTATCCTCCTCTTCAGGCTTGAGCTTGCCCTTCATAAGCTTGTCTACGGTGAGTGCATCGAAGATGTCCATTGCAACGATATTGTTACCGCGCAAGCACATAACCTGCTTCATCTGTCCCGAAATAAGGTTTTCAACCGCCGCGCATCCCATCTGGGTCGCGAGCACACGGTCGCGAAGAGTGGGAGCACCGCCGCGCTGAATGTGAGCAAGACGTGCAAAACGGCTTTCGATGCCGCTTCTCGCCTCGATCATTGCGCTCAATTCCTCGCCATAATCTTTGCCCATGCCCTCGCAGGTGATGATTATAAAGTTGCGTTTACCGCCCTTACGTGCGGCAACCATTTTTTCGATAACGTGATCGAAATCAGTAGGGATTTCGCGGATAACGGCAGTAACCGCGCCAAGCGCGATAGAGGTTTGAAGTGCGATATCGCCCGCTTCTCTGCCCATAACCTCAACAACGGTACAGCGCGAATGGCTTTCGCTCGTATCGCGGAGCTTGTCAACAAGGTCGACAACGGTGTTCATTGCGGTATCGAAGCCGATGGTAGCCTCGGTCGAAGCGATATCGTTATCGATGGTAGCGGGAATACCGATACAGGGAACGCCGTCGTTGGTAAGCTCAACAGCGCCGCGGAAGGTGCCGTCGCCGCCGATGGTAACGATGCCGTCGATGCCGTGCTTGCGGCAGTTTTCAACAGCCTTTGCTCTGCCCTCTTTGGTGCGGAAATCGTTACTTCTCGCAGAATAAAGCATTGTGCCGCCACGGTTTATGATAAAAGAAACGTCGCGTTCGTGAAGGGGCTTGATATTATCCTCGATAAGTCCCTGATATCCGTTATAGATACCCATAACCTCGATACCCTTATATAAAGCAAGACGGGTTACCGCGCGAACCGCGGCATTCATACCGGGAGCGTCGCCGCCGCTTGTAAGTACGCCGATTCTCTTAATTTCTTTCATTACGTTGCCTCCGCAAAATAAGAGTTTTTTACTGTATTTTAGGATACCACAAAAAACATTCAATGTCAATCGGTTCTATACAAAATTCCTTATGAATACACTTGTAACAAAAACGCAAGGAGGACACACGTATGACCGATATGGGAATATACAGTGACATAGCCAACCGCACGGGCGGAGACATTTACATCGGGGTGGTCGGCCCCGTAAGAACCGGCAAATCGACGCTTATCAAGCGCTTTACCGAAAACCTTATTTTGCCGAATATTCAAACCGATTCGGCGCGCGAAAGAGCAAAGGACGAAATGCCGCAATCGGCATCCGGCAGGACGGTTATGACGACCGAGCCGAAATTCATTCCCGAGTCTGCGGTCAGCATCCCTCTCGACGAGGAGACCGAATGCAGAGTTAAGCTTATCGACTGCGTCGGATACATCGTGCCGGGCGCAATGGGGCTTATCGAGGACGGTCAGCCGAGAATGGTTATGACACCGTGGTCGGAATCGCCGCTTCCCTTTGAAGCCGCCGCAGAAACCGGAACGCGCAAGGTTATCGAGGAGCATTCGACGATAGGCATCGTGGTTACCACCGACGGAACCGTCGGCGAATTGCCGAGAGAGGCATACGAGGAGGCGGAAGCGCGAGTGGTTGCCGAGCTGAAGGAATTAAGAAAGCCCTTCGTAGTCGTTTTGAACTGTGCACATCCCAATTCTCCCTCGGCGACCGCCTTGGCAGCAGGACTCGAGGAGGAATACGACGTTCCCGTGCTTCCGATGAACTGTATTGAGATGGACGAAGCAGATATCAAGGAAATCCTTCGCGGACTTCTTTATGAATTCCCCGTACGCGAGGTGGCTTTTTCACTCCCAAGCTGGATCGACGTGCTCGACGAAAGCGACGAGCTGAAAGCAAATCTCTTTTCGGCGGTTGCCGAATCGGTCAACGGTCTTAAACGTGTCGGCGAGCTCCGCGAGGCGGCAGAAGCGTTTGCCGAAAACGGCGATATGACGGCAAGACTCGACCGACTTGAGCTTGGCAGCGGCAGAGCAAGGATCGACATCCGCATCCCCGACAAAATATTTTACGGAATTCTCGGTCAGAAGAGCGGCTTTGAAATCGAAAACGAGCGCTCGCTTCTTTCCATTATGACCGAGCTTGCCGACGTCAAAAGAAAATACGACAAGGTCGCAAGCGCAATCGACGATGCAATGAACGACGGTTACGGCATCGTTATGCCCTCGATCGACGATCTTACCCTTGAGGAGCCCGAAATCGTAAAGCAGCCGGGCGGCTACGGTGTGAAATTAAAGGCAAGCGCGCCCTCGATACACATGATGAAGGCGGATATCGAAACCGAGGTCAACCCGATCGTCGGCACCGAAAGTCAGTCCGAGGAGCTCGTCAGCTTCCTTTTGAAGGAATTCGAGGAGGACCCGAAAAGCATTTGGGAATCAAATATGTTCGGCAAAACGTTGCACGAGCTTGTCAGCGAGGGGCTTAACAGCAAGCTCGCACATATGCCCGACGATGCCCGCGCAAAGATCGCAGGCACGATCCAACGAATTATCAACGAAGGAAGCGGCGGCTTGATATGCATACTGCTCTGATTCCGGTGATCGCCTCCTTTTCCGAGCTTAAAAACAAGGAAATCATTAACCTTTGCGACGGCAGTCTTCTCGGCTGTATCGGCGATCTGGAGGTAAACACCTGCACGGGTGAGATCACCGCGCTGATCATCCCCGGAAACGGTCTGCTCGCCTCTATTTCCGCAAAAAACCGAACCGTGATCCCTTGGCGCGATATCGAAAGGATCGGCAAGGACACGATACTCGTCCGACACGAAACAAACGGTAAATAAAACGAGAAGGGCGTTTAAAACGAAAAGGGCGTTTAAAACGCCCTTCTTTATTTCAAATTTTCCTTAAGCAGACTTGCATACGCTTGTGCGAAGAGCAGGACTGCGTTTTCCGCCTCCTCCAACGTATTACCGCAAGATCCTACCTCCAAAAGCACGCTTCCCTTCGCAAGTGCTTGGTTAAACGCGGCGGTGCGAAGGTTTATCGGGCGTGCGAGAGTGGGATAAAAATCGTTCATTTTTTGTTGCAAATGGGTCGCAAAGGTCAGATTGTCGCGCCAATCGGGATGGTCGGATCCGCCCTGATTCGTTCCTACTACGAGCATAAGCTGAGCGCAATTCTTTCCGTTCAATACCGTCAACGGCTTGATGTTATTCTCGTTGGAATCAAAAACCGAATCGCGGTGCAGGTCGATAACGAAGCGAATAGTCGGATATTCCGAAAGCGCCGCCTTTATCCCCTCGCGGGAATAATTGTAAGATTTATTGAAGTCGGTAAGATCGTACATCGTTTTATCGTGTACCGTGCCGATACCGAGTGAATTAAGCTTTTCGCAAAGCACCTCGCCGATATGTACAACGTTTTTCCCGATATCGCGCGAGCGGAAGGTTTCCTCGGGAGAATAAAATTCATACCCGTTTTCCAAATAGCTCTCGCTTCCGTGCGTGTGGATTATAAGCACCAAGGGCGAATCGTCGATTTCGGCATCTATCGGAAAGGGCTTTGACAAAAGCTCGTCAAGCGCGACCGAAAATTTCGTTTTGTTGATTATATTTAGCGAAGGCGTTTCGGTCGCCTCGTACCACGCGAGATTTGAAGAGGTTACGGGCAGATCGTATTCACCCGGCTCGGGTATCGGGATAGGCTCCTCGGGCTCGAACTCTCCGCCGTTTTCGTCGGGCAAGACCGATTCCTCGGGCTCGGACGATTGCTCGAAGCTTCCGCCGCCGAGCGGATATTCGGGAATCGCATTCCCCATCGCGCCGTTACCGTTTAATATATCGCGCATCGTTTCGTTTTCAATTTGCGGAAGCGCGTTCACAATATACGGTATTGCCGCAAACGCGCCGACAAGCAGCAAAACCGAAAGAACAAGACAACCCCATTTTGTCAGGGCTTGTCTTTGCGCAACCGTCAATCTTCTTTTCATTTTATCACATCCTCACGTAATTATATGCACGGGGATTTTATTTTATGACAAAAACTCGTTGATCTCCGAATCGGTCATACCGTGCACCGCCATATTTATTGCGGTGGCAATCAGCCTTGCGGCATTTTCGGCAATAACGTCGCTCTCCTTGGGCGTTACGAACATGCTTCGTTTTTCGGTTGAAAGGACCTTATCGATAGCCTGCGAAAGTGCTTCTGCCTCCTCGCCGAGAGCCTCCTCGAGAAGATCGTAAGCGAGCGTTGCCGCATCAACGACCGTCGGGATTCCGATCGACACGACCGGAACGCCCAACGTTTCCTTGCTTATTTCGGCGCGGTGGTTCGCCACGCCCGAGCCGGGTGAAATCCCTGTGTTCGACAGTTGGACGGTGGTTGCAAGACGGGAAAGACGCCTTGATGCAAGAGAATCAATCAAAATTACACATTCGGGGTTGACTTTTTGCACAACGCCCGATATAATGTCCATACTTTCGATTCCGGTCTGCCCCAAAACGCTTGGGCTTACCGCGCAAAGACCGCCGAATCCGGCACCCTCGAAAAGCAGCTTGTCCATATATTCGATATGACGGGTAACCAACAATTTCTTCACAGCGCTTGGCCCGACAGAATCTGGCGTTATCGCTTCATTGCCGAGCCCGACAACGAGAAAGTTTTTGCAATTTTTTGGGAACAGCCTTTTCATCTCGTTCGCAATTATCTCTGCGACGGAGGCAATAGCAGCTCTCCCCTTTTTGTAAAATCTGCCGACGGAAAAGGTAATATATCTGCCCGACGGCTTGCCCGAAAGACGGACACCCTCGCCCTCGCTCACGTCTGCATAGGTCACGGCAACGTCTTCGATTTTTTCTTCCCAAACGGTTATTCCGGAATCTTTTCCGTGCAGTTCGTGCACCTCAAGGGCAAGATCAGTACGCTTTTCGAACATAAAATCACCTTTAAATTCAACTTTTTTATTGATTTTTCCCGAAAAGAAAATTTTTATAACTTTTTTCGCATAACCTATTGCAAAACGGAAATATTTGTGTTATAGTTGAATGGTTCCAAAATTCAAATGGAGGTATAGAGAGTACATGCCTAACATTAAATCTGCAAAAAAGCGTGTTAAGGTTACCGAAACAAAGACGCTTCAGAACAAGATGTTCAAGTCCGCAATGAAGACTACTGTTAAGAAGTACAAGGCAGCAATTGCCGAAGGCAACAAAGAGCTTGCTGAAAAGACTTATCTTGAAGCTGTCGGCATGGTTGACAGAGCTGTTTCTAAGGGCATTATCCACAAGAACAATGCCGCTCGTAAGAAGAGCCAGTACACCAAACTTCTCAACGGTATTGCCTAAGTAATAGTTTAAGGCGGCGGATGATCGCCGTCGCCTTAAATAATCACGCGGGTGTAGTTCAATGGTAGAATCCCAGC
>JAFYON010000089.1 GCA_017560145.1 Clostridia bacterium
CAAAATGCACGCTATGGGTAATGATTTTTGTATTTTTGGAAGTCCGACCGAAAAGAAGTTGCCCGAAAAAGATTTGATTTGCAAGATTTGCGACAGACATTACGGAGTCGGTTGCGACTGTGCTGTTTTCATCGGATATTCTGAAGGTTCTGACTTTTATATGCACGTTTATAACCCCGATGGTTATGAAGCGGAAATTTGCGGTAATGCTTTACGTTGCTCAGCAAAATACGTTTGTGAAAACGGATATTTCTCGAAAAGAAATTTAAACGTACAAACAAAAGCAGGCATTAGAAACGCAATTGTTGGCGATGAAAAAATCACAACCGAAATTGGAATCCCAAAAATCATCGAATCAACCTTTATAAACATTGCCGGCATTAACATACCATACGTTTCGGTTTCGCTCGGAAATCCTCACTGTGTTATATTTGTTAATAAACTCTCAAATGACGAATTTTCTTTTTTGGGAAAAAGCATCGAAACCCATCCATTCTTTCCCGAAGGCACTAACGTTGAGTTTATTCGTATCATAAGTGACGAATTAATCGAGATGCGTGTTTGGGAACGTGGAATCGGCGAAACGCTTTCCTGCACGACAGGAAGTTGCGCAAGCTCGGCAGCAGCAATTTATTTGGGCAATTCCAGCAAGGAACTCACCGTTATCCAACCCGGTGGCGATTTAACGGTTATTACTAATGAAGACGGATTAATGAGTGTCACAGGAAGTTGCACAACCGTTTTTAAAGGATCCCTTATATAAAAAGGAGAAAATTATGAAATTAAACGAAATTTTAAAAGGAATAGATTTCACGGCAACGGGTACGATCGAAAGCGTTTCCGTTGATAACATAATTTATGACTCGCGCAAAGCAGCTCCCGGTCTTATCTTCGTATGTATCAAGGGCTTTAAATCCGATGGTCATACTTATGCAAAAGACGTTTATAATAAAGGAGTTCGCGTTTTTGCGGCAAGTGAAGATTTAGATTTGCCTAATGATGCACTTGTTATTAAAGTAGCGGATACAAGAAAATTCTTAGCGTTAGCAAGTGCAAATTATTTCGAACATCCTGCAGATAAATTAAACACAATTGCAATCACCGGCACGAAAGGTAAAACAAGCATTTCGTTTATGCTTAAAAGCATTTACGAGGCAGCCGGTCACAAGGTTGGCGTCATCGGGTCTACCGGTATATATATCGGCGATAAATTTTATGATTCTGCAAACTCAACACCCGAATCCTATCTGCTTCATCAATATTACCGTGAAATGCTTGACAACGGCTGTGACACGGCAATTATAGAGGCAACCTCGCAAGGCTTTAAGCTTGACAGAACTTTCGGATTGAAATTCAACACCGGAATTTTTTCCAACCTTTCGCCCGACCATATAGGCGAAAACGAACACAAGGATTTTGATGAATATCTTGATTGCAAAAAGATGATTTTCAATCAATGCAAAAAAGTCATTGTAAATGCCGATGCCGAGCATTTTGAACGAATCATCGATGAAAGCAAATGTCCGATTTTAACGATAAGCGGTTACAAAAACGCCGATTTTACTTTTAATTCTCCGCAATTTTCAACAACTGACCGCGGCTTATCTACTGTATTCAACTGTATCGAAAACAACAATTCTACTGAAATAAGCATTAATACCCCCGGATATTTTTCGGTTTATAATGCAATGTTGGCGATATCGGTTGCAAGATGCGACAATATATCCTATGATTCTATAAAGCATGGTCTTTCCAAAGCCTTTGTTAAAGGTAGAATGGAAATTGTTCCCACAGATAAGGATTACACTGTAATAATAGATTTCGCACACAATGAATTTAGCTGCAAAACACTTTTTGAAACTATTAAGATATACAACCCTACGCGAATCATTTCTGTCTTTGGTTGTGGCGGTAACCGCAGCAAGCTTAGACGTTATGCAATGGGCGAGGTCATCGGCGCAAACTCCGATCTTTCGATAATTACATCGGATAACTCGAGATTTGAAAAGGTTGAAGATATAATCGACGACATATTAATCGGTATGCACAAGACCGACGGTAAATATATCATTCTTCCCAAACGCCGCGACGCAATAAAAGAAGCCCTCCGAACAGCTTCGAAGGGCGATATCGTTTTACTTATAGGCAAAGGCCACGAAATGTATGAGGAAATTGAAGGCGTTCAATATCCCTTTGATGAACGCGAGGTTGTTTTCGAATCGCTTAAAGAACTTCGGCGGTAAGACGGTTGATTAAGAAACCCTTTTCAGAGAAATTCTTTTCATATTCGGTTTCGATGTTGTCCTTGTTGAAAACAACATCACTGTGAAGATCAAAGCATATATCCGAAATTTTGAAGCCATTGTTAACAAAGCTTTCAAGCGAATAATCAAACAGGCCCTTATTGTCTGTCTTAAAGAATATCTTGCCCTTCGGGGCAAGTATTTTTTTGTATCTTTCCAAAAACAAAGGACTTGTTAAGCGACGCTTTGCGTTGCGCTTTTTGGGCCAAGGATCCGAAAAATTCAGATACAAGTGCGTTACCGAGCCTTCGGGAATTATATCGGCAATATTTTCTGCATTTGCATTAAGAAAACAAATGTTTTTGGTCTCTTCCCTTTCGGCCTTTTCCATCGCCATCATCAAAACGTCCGGAACAAGCTCAACCGCCAAAAGGCGTTTGTCGGGGAATTGCTTGGAAAGGCCAATAATGAAGGCGCCTTTTCCACAACCGATTTCAAGAAACAAATCAGATTCAAAAGAAAAGGAGTTTTCTAAATCAACAACACCGTTTTCATTTTGTTTAACAAAAAGATGTTCTACCTTTTCCATTCTTTTATCTCTGTTCTTTTTGGGTCTCATTCTCATAAAAAGGCACCTCATAATTTGCACAAAAATTCATCTTTAAATTATAATAACCAATAATTCCCCTAAAGTCAATGAATATTTAATTTTAGTTTGTGCAAAATATATCACAAGGAGGATAAATTTATGATACTTGACAGAATAGCATTATTCCTTTGTATTGTCGGCGCTATCAATTGGGGTTCAATCGGACTTTTCAGCTTTGATATCGTTGCATGGATATTCGGCGGACAAGGCGATATATTCAGCAGAATCGTTTATACACTTGTAGCAATAAGCGGACTCTGGCTTACTACGCTCTTCTTCAGAAGCAGAGAAACTACACCCGCACTTGAATCGTAACGAATAATTATTTAATATCGCTTCCACTATGGAGGCGATATTTTTATTTAAGTAAAATTTGACAATTAAAGAGCTATGTGATATCATAAATATATAAGTTCTCGGAGGTCCGAAATGAGCATCGTTGTTTGTAGCGGAGTGTCGTTATCATACGGCTCTGACGTTATTCTTGAAAATATTACATTTTCTGTAAACGCCGGCGACAAGGTCGGCGTTATCGGCGTTAACGGAGCCGGAAAATCAACGTTGTTTTCGATAATCAAAGGAAGCCTTGAAACCACGAATGGAGACGTATTTATCTCCAACGGTGCCGAAATCGGATGCTTGGAGCAAATTAACGATGCGCACCGTTTTAATTGCACAATTTTCGAGGCTGCCGTTTCTGCGTTTTCCAAGCTTATCGAGCTCGAAAACAAAATAGCCTCCCTTAGAGTGCGAATGGAAAACGGCGACGAAACCGCGATCAAAGCTTTCGTTTCGGAAACCGAGCAATTTAATCTTTTGGGCGGTAACGAATATATCGGAAAAACAAAATCGTTGCTTGCAAAATTTGGCTTTTC
>JAFYON010000090.1 GCA_017560145.1 Clostridia bacterium
CTCACCGTGTTTGCAAGAGCTGCGGTAGCTACGGCGGAAAAGTAGTTCTTCAGGTTAAGGATAAAGAAGACTAAGCGAAATAGCGTGTTGCACCTTGCAACACGCTTTTTTGTAGTTTGTTTTTTCGTGATTTGATTATCATTGTAAGGTGGTGGCGTAATGGTAAGGATTACCGACGTCGAAAAGGGCTCTCACGCCTTCTTCGCAGGGATAAATTCGGGCGATATTCTTTTGTCCGTCAATAATAACATCATCAACGACGTGCTCGATTACCGTTTTTATATTATGGAGCCGAAGCTCGTTTTAGAAATCGAGCGTAACGGAAGATCATTGTCCTTTACCATCGAAAAGGATGAATACGACGATATCGGCCTTGAATTTTCAACCTATCTTATGGATGAAAAAAAGCGTTGCCGCAACAATTGCATCTTCTGCTTTATCGATCAGAATCCGTCGGGTATGCGTGAAACCGTGTATTTCAAGGACGACGACGAGCGCCTTTCCTTCCTCCACGGCAATTACGTCACGCTTACCAATTTAAAGGAATCGGATATCGAGCGTATTATTAAAATGCGCATCTCTCCGATAAATATTTCGGTGCATACGACCAACCCCTCGCTCCGCGTTATGATGATGAGAAACCGCTTCGCAGGGGATTGCTTAACATTTATCAAAATGCTCGACGACGGCGGTATCGCCATCAACGCCCAGCTTGTGCTCTGCAAGGGCATAAACGACGGGCTTGAGCTTGAAAATTCGCTTTCCGACCTTGTAAAGCTTAAAAACATCGAATCGATCGCGCTCGTGCCCTGCGGCTTAACGGGACACCGCGAAGGACTTTACGAGCTCACACCCTTCGATAAGGAAAGCGCAAGCGAGGTTATCGATATCGCTTGCCGATTCGGCGATGCCTGCCTTAACGAAAGAGGAATACGCCTTATCTATCCGTCGGATGAATTTTTCCTCACCGCAAAGCGTGAAATCCCCGAGGAGGAATTTTACGACGGCTATCCTCAGCTCGAAAACGGCGTCGGTATGATAAGAAACGATATAACCGAATTTATCGAATGTCTTGAAAATTCAAACGATTTAGAGTATAATAGAAAAATAACGGTGGCAACCGGCTTCGCCGCAAAGGAACATTTGCAGCATCTTGCCGACTTAGCAACCGAAAAATACAAGAATTTGAGCGTCAATATCGCTCCCATCCGCAACGATTTCTTCGGCGGAAGCGTCACTGTGAGCGGACTTGTCACAGGCGGCGACGTTATCGCACAGCTAAAGGGAAGTGATATCGGCGATGAATTGCTCATTCCCGAAAATATGCTTCGCGCACAAGGCGATCTTTTCCTCGATAACGTTTCGGTTGCCGACGTCGAATCTGCTCTTTCCGTAAAGGTAAGAGTGGTGCCAAGCGGCGGCTATAACCTTTGTGATGCAATGATGGGAATAAACGAATAAGCCCTGAAAGGACTGATTTTAATGGCAAAATGTACAGTTGCTGTTGTCGGCAGACCTAACGTCGGCAAAAGCACCTTCTTTAACAAAATAGCGGGCGAGCGCATCTCTATCGTAGAGGACACCCCCGGTGTAACCCGCGACAGAATCTATTGCGACGTTGAATGGAACGGCAGACAAATGCTGTTTATCGATACGGGCGGTATCGAGCCGACCACCGAAAACACCCTTCTCCGTCAAATGCGCGACCAGGCACTTATCGCGATCGGCTCCGCAGACGTTATCATCTTTATGACCGAGCTTTCTGTCGGCGTTACCGCGGCTGACAGAGAGATCGCTTCGATGCTCAAAAAGAGCCGCAAGCCGATAGTTGTTGCCGTCAACAAGGTCGACACCGTCGGCGAGGTACCCGCAGGCTTTTATGAATTTTACGAGCTCGGCTTCGAGGACGTAATCCCCGTTTCCTCTGTTCACGGTACTGGTACAGGCGATATTCTTGACTGCGTAATATCCTATCTCCCCGAGGAGGTCAGCAACCCCGAGGAGGAGGGCTCTATCCGCGTGGCGGTAATCGGTAAGCCCAATGCCGGCAAATCGAGCATAATCAACCGCATCACGGGTGAAGACCGTGCCATCGTTTCGGATATGCCCGGCACGACGAGAGACGCTATCGACAGCTTTGTTGAAAACCAACACGGCAAATATATCTTCGTCGATACCGCAGGTATCCGCAGAAGCGCAAAGGTCGAGGACAGAATCGAAAAATATTCGGTCATCCGCGCCAATGCGGCGGTTGAAAAGGCAGACGTATGTCTTATTATGGTCGATGCAAACGAGGGTGTTACCGCTCAGGACGAGCGAATCGCAGGTCTTGCGCATAATGCCGGCAAATCGAGCATAATCGTTATTAATAAGTGGGACAGCCTCGAAAAGGACAATTCCTCGGTAAACAATTATAAAAAGGACGTTTACACCGCACTTACCTATATGCGCTATGCGCCGGTTGCCTTCGTTTCGGCAAAAACCGGTCAGAGAGTCGATAAGCTCTATCCGATGATCAACGAGATCCACGAAAACGCAAACCGACGTATCACCACGGGCTTGTTAAACGATTTCCTTTCCGATGTTACCGCAAGAGTTCAGCCCCCCTCCGATAAGGGCAGAAGACTCAAGATATATTATATGACCCAAACGGGCGTGACCCCTCCCACCTTCGTTCTCTTCTGTAACGATTCCGAGCTTTTCCATTTCTCTTATCAGAGATATATCGAAAACTGCCTGCGCGAAGCGTTTGATTTCTCGGGCACACCGATACGCTTCGTTATCAAGCAAAAGGGTGAAAATCCCAAAGGAGTTGAAATCAAATGAGATATTTATTCGATCTTGATCCCAACAATAACTTTTTCGGAGTGCTTGCAAAATGGATCCTCAACATCGAGGATCAAACCGTTTGCAACACCGTAACCATCATCTGCTGGGTGATCTGCGCTATCATCGCATATCTCCTCGGCTCGCTCAATTCGGCGATAATCATCTCGCGCTATAAGTATAAGCAGGATATCCGTTCCTTCGGCAGCGGCAATGCAGGTCTTACCAATATGCACCGCGTTTACGGCAAGGACGGCGCCGTATGGACTCTTGTCGGCGATATCGCAAAGCAGCTTTTGTCCGTGCTTATCGGCTCGATAATGTTCGCAAGAATGGGCGCGTACCTCGCAGGCGCATTCTGTATGATCGGTCACATTTTCCCCGTATATTACCGCTTCAAGGGCGGCAAGGGCGTGCTTACCGCCGCAACGATGATACTTCTTATCGACCCGATGATCTTCTCGGTTCTTATCGTTATCTTCGCGTTGGTGCTCCTTATCACCCGTTACGTGTCGCTTTCCTCTATCATCGCGGCACTCGTTTATCCCGCATCCATCCGTATCGCCTACGGTATGGAGCACGCGTTCGAGCTCTTCTTTGCGCTCTTCGTCGGCGTTCTCGTAATCTATATGCACCGCTCCAACCTCTACCGTATTTTCAATAATCAGGAATCCAAATTCTCCTTCCGCAAAAAGCCCGAGGCAAAGGAAATTATGGATATGGAGGATAAGGAAAACGACGACGATACAACCTTCTATCCCCCCGCAACCGAAAAGAAAAAGAAGAAAAAGTAATCACGCTTTTAATTAAGCTTTAAATTAAAACGAAAAGAGGTGAATTCCATGCCGCTTGCCGACAGTGTCCGTCCCAAAAGCTTCGATGACGTTGCAGGTCAAAAGCATCTGCTTGCCAAAAATGCGCCCTTTCGCCGCATAATCGAAAGCGGACATATCCCGTCGCTCGTCTTCCACGGCCCTCCCGGTACGGGCAAGACTACCGTTGCCGATATCGTCGCAAAGCAAACGGGCAGGGAATTCTACCGCATAAACGCCACGGTCGCCTCGCTTTCCGACATAAAGGATATCCTTTCGCTTTCCCAAACTATAACCGCCTATGACGGCATAATCCTTTATATTGACGAAATTCAGTATTTCAATAAAAAGCAACAGCAATCGCTTCTCGAATACGTCGAGGACGGCAGAGTCACTCTTATCAGCTCCACTACCGAAAACCCCTTCTTCTCGCTCTATCCCGCGCTTTTGTCGCGCTCGAGCGTGTTTGAATTCAAGCCCGTCGATGCAAAGGATATGCTCCCTGCATTAAGACGCGCGTTTGATTACTGTAACGGCAATTCGGGTCTTAATAAGGAATGCAGCGACGAGGTTCTGCTCACCATCGCAAACGGCTGCGGAGGCGACGTAAGAAAGGCGCTCGGCGCGCTCGAAAACGTCTATTTCGCAAGCGAAGAGGTGCTCTCGACCGAGCTTGCCGCATCCTTGGCGCAAAGGTCGGGCATCCGCTTCGACCGCGACGGAAACGAGCATTACGATCTCCTCTCGGCGTTCCAAAAATCCATCCGCGGCTCCGACCCCGATGCCGCAATCTTCTATCTCGCACGTATATTGGAGGGCGGCGATCTTATTTCGGCTTGCCGCAGACTAATGGTGATCGCGTGTGAGGATATCGGGCTCGCTTATCCCACCTGCATCCCGATCGTTAAGGCGTGTGTCGATATCGCAAATTCAATAGGACTTCCCGAAGCAAGCCTTCCGCTTGCCGATGCCGTTGTGCTTCTTGCAACCGCGCCGAAATCCAATTCCGCGCACGATGCATATCACGCGGCGGTTCAGGCAATAAACAGCGGCAGGGGAAGGGAAATACCGTCGTATCTGCGCGATACCCATCGCCCCGATGCCGACAACGGATATAAATATCCGCACGTCTATCCCAACCACTACGTTAAGCAAAGATATCTCCCCAACGATATAAAAGAGGGAGAATTTTACACCTTCGGTGATAACAAAACCGAACGCGCCGCTTATGAATATTACAAGCTCATCCGCGGCATCTCGGAAAAGGATAAAAAATAGGTAATTTATGAAATTGCAAAAGCTCTTACCCATTGGCAGAAGCGCGCTTCTGTCGACAGTTGCCTTCTGGGGCTACTATTTTGTAACGACCTGCATCAGCGGCTTGGTCAGCATCTTTTATTCCAACGACGATACCGAGGTAAACGGCTATCCCGATTCCTATTTCACCGTCTGCCTTGTCATTGCCGCTATCGCATTTTTCTTCTTCTGCCTCGACGTCTGCTTTGCCAACTTCGGCAAGCGTGCGGCATATATCGAAAAAAGCAAGGAAAAGGAATCCTTCTCCTTCGGCAGAGAGCTTGTGTCGATGTTTACCGATATCGAGTTTTTGGTTCTTATCGCAGTGTTCTCCTTCTGGAACCTCGTTATTTTCGACGTTTGGGCGTTCCTCGTAACGCTTATCTATCTGCTCGTTGCCGATTTCTTTGCCCGTCTTAATTGGTTCTCCTATTCCAGAGAGGGCGCAAAGATTCCCGAAAACAAGGGCATTACCGCGGTAAGAATGCTTATACACGTTGCGATCTGGTACGCCGTTATCGGACTTTTGTGTGTCCTTTCTTTGATCGGACGCGAGGTTTTCGGCGCTATCTTTGCCGCGGTCGGCGTTTATCTCTATGTCGCACTCGGCGCGTTGGTCGGTCTTTTCGTGCTTCTTTACGTTTGGCGCAGAATACGTGCACTCGTCGTTCAGCGCCGATTCTTCAAAAAGCTCTTCAAGGTCTGTCGCGAAAATTCGGTGCGCTATAAGGAGCCCAAGGGCATCTATAAGGCAGTCCTTCGTCAGCAGATAATGCAAATCACTCTCGAGCACAACAAGGTTCGCTTCAACTGCGTTATCATCCCCACGATATTGCGAAAAACACCGCTCTATTTCCTCGGTAACGGCGAGGTTAAAAGAGTACATACCTATTATTTCTTCAAGATCGATATTTTCTCGTCTGAAAAGCTTTTAAAATATCAGCTCGAAAGACCGCAGAAGGGCGAAAAGAACGTTATCATCCTTTCTCCCATCCCCCGTGAATTTTTCATCGGCGAGCGCGGTAATGCATCCAGCGGCGATTTCAATTCCGAGGTCGACAAGGCTCTCATATATAGCGGCAGCGAATTCTGCAACTATATCGAAAGAACCGTTTCCGAAGCTAAATAATAAATAAGGACAGAGAATCTCTCTGTCCTTTTCGTTTTATATAAGGCAAGCTCACCCAAGCTCGTCGCGCAGGCGCGATAACGCCCTCGCCTCCTTGCGTGAAACTGAAACCTGCGTCATCGAAAGAACTCTTCCGGTCTCGCTCTGCGTCATATTTTTAAAATACCGCAAATAAATAATCTCCTTCTCCTCGTCGGGGAGCTTTTCGATCGCCTGCTTCAGGGCGATCTTTTCGTTTATTTCGGGGGTAAAATCAACACCGATAAGATCCTCAAGCGTATAATCCTCGCCAACCGCTTCGGAAAGCGAAACAAGACAGCTCGTTGCATTTATGCTCAAAACGGCATCCTCCTCCGAAAGATTGCAGATCCTTGCGATCTCCGAAACGGTGGGCTCGCGGTTGTAAATGCCAATGAACTTTTCACGCTCTGCCATTATCATTGCGCCGCGCCGCTTTATCTCGCGTCCGATCTTGATTTCGCCGTCATCGCGCAGAAACCGCTTTATCTCCCCAACTATAAGCGGCACCGCATAGGTCGAAAACGCCGTCCCGCGTGAAAGGTCAAAGTTCTTAATAGCCCGTATCATACCGATATGACCTATCTGGCAAAGATCCTCGTATTCAACTCCGCGCCCCGTAAACCGAAAAGCAATCGACCGCACAAGCCCGATGTTTTCGCTCACAAGCTCGTCCAAAGCGTCTGCGTGCCCTTCCTGTGCACGCTTTATAAGCAAGGCGTTTGCGTTCTTCGTCACCGCAAAAGCCTCTTTTCAAGCGTAACGACGGTGCCCTTGCCCAAAGCCGACCGAACCTTTATCGAATCGGTAAAGGATTGCATCACCGTAAAGCCCATACCGCTTCTTTCGCCGTCGGTGTCGGTCGTATAAAGGGGCTGCATCGCAGTATGTATATCCTCAATTCCGCGCCCCTTGTCGCGTATGCGGATTATCAGCTTGCCGCTGTCGGTCATTTTGCACACTATCGAAACAATGCATTCCTGCTTGTTTTCAAAGCCGGCATAACCGTGCACGATGGCGTTTGTGACCGCCTCACTTACAACTGTTTTTATGTCGGCAATGACCGAAACGCTCGGGTCGCACAACGCCGCAAAAGCCGCCACAGCGCTTCTCGCATAGGATTCGTTAATGCTCCTCGCCGCAAATTCGGTCTTCATCACGTTTGTAATTCGTTCACTCATTTCATTTTCCTCTTTCGATCTTCAAAATTCTGTCCATCCCCGCAATGGCAAGCATTCTTTCCGCCGCCGCAGACGGATTTTTAATAAACATACTGCTTCCTACAGTCTGGCATTTTCGCATTCTGCCCATAACCAATCCAAGCCCCGATGAATCGCAAAACGTCACTCCCGAAAGGTCAATACCAAAGCGGATCGGCGCAAGCTGCTCGATCATCTCGTCAAGAGCCGCTCTCGCGGTAACGGCGTTGTGGTGGTCTATCTCGCCCAAAATATAAGCAACTGTAGTATTGCCTTCTGTCTTACATCCTATTTCCATTTTTATCTCCTTCTTTTTTTATGAATATTACCTCAACACCTCTGTCGCATTTTGCCATATTACGCAACAAGTGATATTTTTGTTGAAAATGACAAAAATATCACCCAACGGTTGACTAATGACACGAAATAGTATAAAATAGGGTAAATAAACAGTTGAGTAAACTCACTTGTGGGTTTATCTCTCCAAAAATAACGAAAAGAGGGTCTTATATGTTAAAGAAATTCCTTTGCTTATTCCTTTGCTTTATCCTCGTTTGCGCTACTCTCGTTATGACTGCTTGCGACAGTCCCGAGACAACCACCTCCGATGCAGGAAACGGAGGCGAACAAGGCAACAATTCCGCATCCGGCGAAATCTTCGAAGAGTACGAATTCATCGAAGCAAAGAATTGGGGCGGTGTTGAGGTTAATATCCTCACCTATGACCACGATTATGAATTTTCCACCTGTCAGGTAGTTGCCGAAGAGCTCACCAACGAGCCCATCAACGACGCTTTCTATGAAAGAAACGCTCTTATCGAAGATAAGTACGGCATCACCATCGTTGCTCACTATCCCGAAGGCGATGAAGATTACATCGCTATGATTCAGGAAGACATCATCTCCGACAGCCGTCTTTACGATGCAGTCGTAGGTCAGATCGTTTACGTTGCTGCACTTGCTACCAACGGCAGATTTATCGATTTCAACTCCATCAACAACGGTTACCTCCAGCTCGACAAGCCCTGGTGGGACCAGAACCTCCAAAAGGATATTGCCCTCAACGGCAAGAACTTCTTCATCACCGGCGACGCGCTTGTTGAAGACGACCAGGCTACCTGGGCGATCTATTTCAACAAGGACCTCGTTCAGAAGCACAACCTCAGCGATCCTTACGCTGTCGTAAAGGAAGGCAACTGGACTCTCGACGTTATGCACGAAATGGCACAAAGCGTTTCGCTCACCCACGGCTCGCAGAAGTCCTATGATCCCTCGGTTGGCGACCAGTGGGGTATGGTTGCTCAGTCCTATGACTATTATCAGTTCATGCAGGGCTGCGGTCAGCGTCTTATCGACAACACCGGCGAAGTTCCCGTTATCCGTATCGACGATCAGCGTAACCTCGACGTTTATTTCCGCCTTGCAGAAATCATCTTCGACTTTGAAAACGTTGGCGTAGCTGACCACCACGGTCCTTGGAACAGCGGTGTTTATGGACAGAGAACCGAAATCTTTGCAAACGGCAACGCGCTCTTTATGCCCAGCTCGATCGCAACCGTAGGTGAAGAGCTTATCCGTGAAGCAGAAATCCGTTACGGTATCCTTCCGATGCCCAAGGCTGACGAGCTTCAGGACGATTACACCACCGCTATCAACGTATATCACTATTCCGTATTCTGTATTCCTATCTCCAACACCGACAAGCTTGACGTTACCTGCTATGCTCTCGAGGCTATGGCATACTACGGCAAGAAGCTCGTAACTCCCGAATATTACGACAGAACCCTCACCTACAAGCGCTTTACCGATGACGACTCTGTTGAAATGCTTGACCTTATCTTCCGTAACAGAACCTACGATATGGGCGCAGTATTCGACTTCACCACCGGCGCTGACGGCTCGGGTACACTCTATTTCTACACCACTCTTCTCGGTCAGAAGGATACCAAGGGCGCAAACATTATGTCCTTGCTCGAATCCAAGAGAGCACTCTTCCAGGGCGGTATCGACAGACTCGTTGAACAGTGCTACAACTAAAATAACGCAAATAAAAAGGACTCGCTACGAGTCCTTTTTTCTTTTGCTTATTTAAAATCCGCGTTCCTTTAGGTCGGCTACAAGGTCGACGTAAAAATCACGAACGTCAAAGCCTTTTATGTCCTTGCGGTCGAGATCGATAATATCGCAATGCGAAATACCGATTTTTTCTTCTGTGCGCAAAAGCGTGTATTTTTCGCCCCACGCAAACGAATCCTCGCTTACAAGTCCGTCGTTTTCGCCGTTGAAATGCTTTACGAGCACGTACGAGAAATTCATCGGGAACCGTCCGCCGTCAGAGCCGTTCATAACCGAACCGATACTCTGGCAAAAAATTCCTTTCGGTATCGGCATCTCCTTGTCGCGCTTAATACAAACGTTTGCGGTAAGGTCGGTTATCGCCGCCAAGAAGTCGGGGTGATGATCGCCGAATCTGCGCCACATCTTGTTATAAAAGCCTTCGATTTTTTTAACAACGTCGCGCGGAAGC
>JAFYON010000010.1 GCA_017560145.1 Clostridia bacterium
GATTACCTAAAACCGTTCAGAGCGGATGCAGAGTGCGGAAACACAATATGAAGCTGTAGTAACCTACTGCGAATATTGGGTTTATGTGCTATGCGCCGTTATGGACGGTTTTCCCGAATATTTTAAAAAATCTTAAAAAACTTTTAAAAAAATGTGACAAAACGCATATTTTTTTCGTCTTAATAGGTGTAAAGAAAAAAGGAGGTTTTTATTATGAAGCGATTTATTGCATTGACACTTTTATTGACGTTCGTTTTTTCGTTGGCGGCGTGCGAAGCAACTCCCGAAGAGCCGCAGAGCGTTAGCAACGGGGGCACCTCCTTGGAAGAGGATATCGGGCACACCGAGGAATCGGGTGCGGATAACTCCATTGACGTGAGCGGCGCGACCGAGTCTGACGAGATAAAGAACTATATGCTGAGCACCGTTTTTAACTCGAATCTGCTTTACTTAACCGAGAACACGAACGATTTCACCCGTGAGCTTTGGATCGAATATGCCGACGGATTGGAGCTTTTGATTCACAAGGGGCGCTTTATCAATTACGCAGAGCTTTCGCCCGACAAAAACAAAATACTTTTCACCGAATACGAATGGGAGACCTGCGGCAAGCTTTACGTTTATAATTTCGAAACTAACGAGGCAAATGAGATCGAGCTTGCCCTTCCCGAAGATCACGTCGTTTACAACGCCACCTGGCTTGACAACGAAAATATCGTTTTCACCGACATATTCTCGCAGGGGACGATCGCTTCGGGCGGAAACGTTTATATTTACGGTCTTGGCTCTACCCGCGGCTATTGCGAAAGAGCCGTCGTCACCCCTCCCGACGGACGTTTGATGATAGAATCCTTGCAAAGGAGCGGCGACAATTTTATTCTTTCCGCGCATTACTTCAACGAGGATTTTTCGGTAAGCGAAAGGCTTTATTATATACTTCCCTATTCCGAATTGAGAAAGAAGCGCGACTTTATGCTTATGCCAAACGACGGGATCGGTTCGCAGGATTACCGTCATTACGCCGAGCCGCCCACACTTGAGGAGCGCGCTAACCTTGATTACGTTGTAAGCGTTGAAGGCGGCAGAGAGCTTGATTACGATACGCTTATCTCGATGACGCCCGAGCAGATCGAAGCCGAGATATTCGAGCCGGCAAGCAGAGTTTACCGCGAATTTATGGGGCTTGGCTGGGATCTTTCGGGATATTACGGCACGCTTGAATTTAATTGGTTCGACGAGAACGGCAAGAAGAAGAGGGACTTTTTCAATGTATTTGCCCCCAACGAGGAGGTTGGCTGCTATAACGATTTCGTTGCATTGGTGCGCAAATATTTCTCGAAGGAGATGTCGAAACAGCTTTTTGGTAACGGACTGTTTTTCGAATACGAGGGCGTATTTTTGTTCGTTTTCGTCACGGGGGCCACTGACTCCGATTATCGCTCGCACGAATATTCGATAAAGTCGTACGGCAAAAACGAGATAATTTACAACTGCCGCATAAGATACGTTCACGACGAATACGGTAATCTGAAGGACGAAGAGCTTAAAGAGGAGCACTGCTATTACAAGGAATTCACCTGCAAGCTTATACTCGAGGACGGCAAATGGGTGTTCGACAGCTTTAAGCTTCCCGTGTGCTATATTCCCGAGCGTGGTTAAGGCTTCAATATAATATATATAATATTGCAAAAATTACGAAAAAACCCTTGACATCGGGGGTTTTTTCTGCTAGAATGGGGCTACCTCTGTTGTTCGAGGTCTTTTTGTTATGCGTAAAAAGGTTTTATTCGATTTCCGCCTTTTTAATGCAGAGCCTTACGGCACGGACAAAAACAGAGGGAGGTAACATTAATATGGAGGTGCCGAAAAATATGGCGGGTAAAGAAAAAAGAGTCAAAGTAACTCTCGTTTGCACCGAATGCAAGCAAAGAAACTATGACACGGCAAAGAACAAGAGCAATACCCCCGATCGTCTCGAGATGAACAAGTATTGCCGTTTCTGCCGCAAGCACACTCTTCACAAGGAAAGCAAATAAGGAAGGTAGGAATCGAAACATGACTAAAATGATGAAATCCATTTCTGTCCTTCTTGCTGTTCTTCTTGCTATGACACTTTCGTTTACCGTTCTCGCTGATGAAAGCGAAGCAGTAAGCGAGGTAGTTTCCGAAGCAGTTTCCGAAGAAGCTTCCACCGAAGCATCCACCGAAGCATCTGCTGAAGAATCCACCGAAGCTTCTACCGAAGAATCCAAGGCAGATACCTCTGCTGAAGAATCCAAGGCAGAAACCTCGACCGGTAACACAACTACCACCGTGGAAGAAGAAAGCACATTCCCTTGGGCAAGAGTAATTACTCTTATCGTAATCGTAGTGCTCATCGTTATCGCATGGGTACTCACCAAGACTAATTCCAAGCTTGGTCAAAGAATCAAGAAGTTCTTTAAGGAATATGCAAGCGAAATCAAGAAGGTTTCGTGGAGCTCTCCCAAAGACACCCTTAAGGCAACCGGCGTTGTATTGGTTATTGTAATCGCAGCTGCAATTGCTATCGGTGTTCTTGACGTACTCTTCACTCAGGCTATCGAAGGTCTTGCAAATTTGTTTAGATAACAGAAGGAACGGTTAATTTATGGGTTTACCACAGGAAAGCACACCGCTTTGGTATGTAGTGCATACCTACTCGGGATATGAAAACAAAGTTGCCACGAACATTGAAAAAATCGTGGAAAACCGCGGTCTTCACGACCTCATTCTCGCGGTAAACGTGCCCGTTGAAAAGGTTATTGAAACCACCGAAAAGGGCGAAAAGGAAATCGAAAGAAAACTGTTCCCCAGTTACGTTCTGGTCAAGATGGTGATGAACGACGAAACCTGGCACATCATCCGCAACACCACCGGCGTTACCGGCTTTGTCGGCCCCGGATCGCGTCCCGTTCCTCTTACTGACGAAGAGGTTGAACGCATGGGCGTTGAAGTCAGAACAATTGAAATCAACTTCACCGTTGGCGACAGCGTTCGCATTATCGACGGTCCTCTTTCCGGTTTCATCGGCATTGTCGAGGAAATTTCGGAAGATCTTAAAAACGTTAAGGTATCGGCTTCTCTCTTTGGCAGAGAAACAAAAGTCGAGCTTAACACCAATCAGGTTTCGGCATTAGACGAATAATTCTACCCTTGCGCGTCTGATTGCCAACAGCATCGCGCAAAGCTATTAAAAAATAGCTGAAGTGGGAGGGACATCGATCCCGAAAATCAAAATTACCACAATGGAGGTATTATCAGCATGGCAAAGAAAGTTGTAGGCTATATTAAGCTTCAGATCCCCGCAGGTAAAGCTACTCCCCAGCCCCCTATCGGTCCGGCTCTCGGTCAGTATGGCGTAGCTATCCCTATGTTTACCAAGGAATTCAACGAGCGTACCAAGAATGACATCGGTCTTATCATCCCCGTTGTTATCACCGTATACGCTGACCGTTCCTTCACCTTTATCACCAAGACTCCCCCCGCAGCAGTTCTTATCAAGAAGGCTTGCGGTATCGAAAAGGGTTCCGGCGTTCCCCAGTCCAACAAGGTTGCTACCATCACCAAGGAACAGGTTCGCAAGATCGCTGAAACCAAGATGCCCGACCTCAACGCAGCAAGCATTGAAGCTGCAATGAGCATGGTCGCAGGTACTGCGCGCTCCATGGGCGTTACCGTAGTTGACTAAGGAGGGTTCTGACGATGTTTAGAGGTAAAAATTACAAGGCAGCTTCCGCTGCAATCGACAAGGCAAAGCTCTATGATACCAACGAAGCTCTCGGCTTGGTTTGCGAGCTTTCCAAAGCAAAATTCGACGAAACCGTTGAAGTTCACGTACGTTTGGGCGTTGACTCCCGTCACGCAGACCAACAGGTTCGCGGTGCTATCGTTCTCCCCAACGGTACCGGTAAGACCGTTCGTACCCTCGTAATTGCGAAGGGCGACAAGGCTGATGCTGCTACCGCTGCAGGCGCAGATTACGTTGGCGCAGAAGAATATATCCAGAAGATTCAGTCTGAAAACTGGTTCGACTTCGACGTTCTTATTACTTCCCCCGATATGATGGGTCTCGTTGGCCGTCTCGGTAAGGTTCTTGGTCCTAAGGGCTTGATGCCTAACCCCAAGGCAGGTACCGTTACTCCCGACGTTGCAAGAGCAGTTACCGAAGCTAAGGCAGGTAAGATCGAATACCGTCTCGATAAGACCAACATCATCCACTGCCCTATCGGTAAGGTTTCTTTCGGCACCGAAAAGCTTGCTGAAAACTTCAACACTCTTCTCGGCGCGATCATCAAGGCTAAGCCCGCTGCAGCAAAGGGTCAGTATATCAAGTCCTGCGTTGTAACTTCCACCATGGGCCCCGGTCTTAAGATCAACTCTGCAAAGATCGGCGACTAATTGTCGCTTCGCTCTCCCCAAAAACGACAAGCGTTTTCGGGGACCCCGTAATTCATTAACGTTATCGCTCGAAGGTCGCGCACTTTCGAGCGATTTCTTTATTTCCCGAAATTACCTTTTGTGAGTGCCGTACACTCGCGTAGAGTTCGTGCGCGCTTCGCTTGTCCGAACTCTCGGCACTCTAAGGTATATTTTTCGAGGCGCATGTCCCCGAAAAATATATTCATTTTTATTATATAGTCGGCATCGGCACAGAACGAAAAAGTTCTTAAAAGAAAGCTTGTTCATTCGGGCTTTCTTTTTTCTTTGCACAAACGGCACCACTCGCAATAGTTCTGACTCCCCACAAAACAAGTTTTGCAGGGACCCCGTCTTTGCTTCGGGTTTCGTTTGCACAATCTGCATCCGATGCTTGCGTTTGTCATATTTGTTTCGTGCGGGCGATTCGTGAATCGCCCCTACGGTGTGGGTAATTTAAACGTCAATTCAAAATGCTTGCATTTTTATAATGAAATTCTCTATAAAAATCGGGGACATGTGCCTCGATTTTTATACCTTAGAGTGCCGCGTGTTTGGACAAGCGAAGCGCGCACAAACACGATGCGAATGTACGGCACTCACAAAACCCCGCCGCGCGGGCATGGGGTCCCTAAAAACGCTTGCCGTTTTTGGGGAGAGCGTAGCGACTCACGCAACGATTACCTAAAACCGTTCAGAGCGGATGCAGAGTGCGGAAACACAATATGAAGCTGTAGTAACCTACTGCGAATATTGGGTTTATGTGCTATGCGCCGTTATGGACGGTTTTCCCGAATATTTTAAAAAATCTTAAAAAAC
>JAFYON010000091.1 GCA_017560145.1 Clostridia bacterium
CAATTGCGATAGTTATATTTTGAACATCGATAATTCGTTTGCCTTCGTTTATAAAAACGGAGATAACTTTGTAACCTGTCTTAATGTTGTAACCGAGGCAAGTCGCCGTATAATCATAGATGAGGATCTGTGCAAACGGCTTTTCGCCGATGAGGATGCGGTGTTTAAAATGAATTACAACGAAAATGAAAACACCTTAGCTCTGTCGTTTTATAAAACAAACGAGGTTCGTACAAACGAGGATACAAAGGATTTTTACTTCCTCGTCGGACAACTTGAGGATACAAAATACGTTTATAATCCGGAAAGTGATGCAGAAGAGCCGGTGTATGAGATTGAATTTTACGTAAACGTTGATGAATTTGTTATCGAGGCATTCAGACAGTATGTAATAGATTATAAGACAGTAGATTGGGGACACGACCCAAGCGTAATCTATCCATTGGGATTAACCACGAAGGATACCTATGAGCAGGTAATGCAGAAACTGGGTGTAACATCGCCCGAAAAATATATCAGCATGAACAGAACGCGAGTTGTTCTGTATTCTGGCAATAATGAAACACTCGAGCTGCGTATAGGGAAATGTATGCCAATCTACACTCCGAATGATAATGAACGAGAAAACAATTTTTCGATCATTTATAAAGCGAACGGAAAAGAGTACCATCTGATGTAAATATAAACACCCGTGTTTTTTACACGGGTGTTTTCTATTAATAAATTATTCGTCCCAGGTAATGGTGATAGTTTCGATAACGGGCTGGTTTGCGGCAGGAATGGTGCCATTGCTGTCAATGGGAGCTGCTTCGGTGCAGATCTTGTCAACTACGTCCATACCTTCGGTTACAAAACCGAATGCGGCATACTGACCGTCAAGGAAAACGCTGTCCTGATGGCAGATAAAGAACTGACTGCTTGCGGTGTCATAATTTTTATCACCCGTGAAGGGGTTTTCGCCCTGACGCGCCATCGAAATAACGCCGCGCTTGTGAGAAAGGGAATTCATGTAACCGTTTGCGGAAAATTCGCCTTCGATATTTTTATCAGAACCGCCGGTGCCATCTGCATTAGGGTCGCCGCCCTGCATCATAAAGCCTTCCATAATGCGGTGGAAGGTAAGTCCGTCATAAAAGCCGCTTACGGCAAGCGTAACGAAGTTTTCAACGGTCTTGGGTGCATTGACGTTGCTGAGCTGAACTACGATAGTGCCGTAGTCCTCTACTACGATCGAAGCATAATAGGTTTTGCTGTTATCGTAAACAAATTCTTCTTCCTCTTCCTTACATGCGGTAAAGAGAGTAAATGCCATAACGGCAATAAGTAAAAGCGAAATGAATCTTTTCATTTTAGCCTCCGAATAAATTTATAATCTAATTATACAACAAAAGATAAGTATATGCAATAGAAATAACATTTTTCTTGCTTTTTTTACATATAGATAAAACAAAAAGCCCATTTCTTTTGAAACGGGCTTTTATTCTGCTTAAATTTAGTTCATCAAGGTGATCATAAGCTGACAAGCAAGTACGATCAACACCAATGCGATAGGATAGGTGGATGCATATGCAGCTGCAACGTCATCGGTTTTTGCCGAGCGGATGAGCGCACCCAAAGCAGGGGTGGAGGTCATACCGCCGGTAATAGAGCCGAGCGAGTTGAGCAAGGGAAGCTTCATCAACCACTTTGCAAGTACAAGACCAACTACCATAGGTACAACGGTCATCAATGCACCGCCGATAAAGCCCCAAATAACGATGGAAGCACCGTATTGGCTTACCTGTTCTACAAGTGCAACGCCACCATGGAAGCCTGCGCCCAAGAGGAAGAGCATCAAGCCAAATTCACGAAGTACCTTTAAGGTGGTGTGAGGAATTTCGAGCGAAAGCTTGCCGAAATGTCCAAAGTGACCGAAAATAAGGCACATAATAAGCACGCCGCCGGTGGTACCCAAGCTGAAGCAAGGGCCTTCGTAACCTGCCGCAGAGAGAGGAATGGTAATAGAACCAAGCAAAAGACCTGCGATAATAGCAAGACCGAAGGGCAACAAACCGAGTTCTTCGCACTTGAAGAGCTTTTCGGGAAGCTTTCTTTCTTCGGTGCCTTCACCCTTCAAAAGCTCGCGTTCCTTGTTCATATCTGCCTTCATAAGCTTGGGCAAAAGCTGAACGAAGAGAACAACGCCGATAACGCCGAAGGGATATGCAACAGCGTGACCTAAGGTGATCAAAGCTTCAAGGTCGCTTGCGTTTGCAGCTTCAGCAACCGCATCCTTTGCCGCCGAGAAGCCGGGAGTGGAGGTCAATGCACCGGAAAGTACACCCGACCAATATTCAGGACCGAATTCGGGGGTGAGAAGAGTGCAAATAATCGCAACTGCGGTACCGGAAAGGATGATAATGACACCCAATGCGATATAGGTTTTGAAGTTTTTAGCAAGGTTCTTAAAGAAATTAGGACCTGCAATAAAACCAACTGCGCCAACAAAGAGTATCAAGCCGATGTTCTGAATGGTGGATTTGAAGGTGGAAACGATCTTGTCGCTTTCGCCCTCGATATGGAAGTTGCCCAAAAGGGGAACTTCACCGAAATCGAGCGTGCAAATCCAACCAACAAGTATAGCTACAAGGAAAACACCTGCTGTGCCAAGGGAAACGCCCTTGATTTCAATACCGCCGAGAAGATAACCAAAAGCAACGATAACAAAAACAAGAGTGAAAAGCACAAAGGTAGAGGAGAAGTTAAAGGTGTCGGTAGCACCGTTGCCGTTGCCTGCTGCAATCGAGCACCAAATAGCAAGTGCCACTACAACGAGAAGAGCGATACCAATACCTAAAATCTTCTTGCTGCTTTTTTTAGAATTATTCATTTCTCAAATTCCTCCGAATTAACCGTTAACCTTTCTGGTGTAGTCGGGGAGGAGCTTGGGAGATACAGCGTCGGTTACGATGCCCGCATTTTCGATTTCCTTCTCGAACTTGGTTACATGGTCAAGAGTGAGCTTGCCAACGGTAACGTTCTTGCAAACCGCGCCTGCAGATTTACCTGCGATTCTACCGAATACGATAATATCGAGGAGCGAGTTACCCATAAGTCTGTTCTTACCGTGGATGCCGCCAACGGCTTCGCCTGCAACAAAGAGGTTCTTAACGTTGGTGGTCATACCGTCGGGAGTAATATCGAGACCGCCGTTCTGATAGTGGAGAGTGGGGTAAACAAGGATCGGTTCCTTACGGATATCGATGCCGTATTTGCCGAACATTCTCATCATTGCGGGGATTCTCTTTTCGATAGTACCTTCGCCGCCGATAGCTTCGATCATAGGAGTATCGAGCCATACTGCAAGACCTTGGTCGGTTTCAACACCGTTGCCGCGGGTCGAGCATTCGCGGATGATAGATGCAGCGGAAACGTCTCTGGTTTCAAGCGGATGCATGAAAACTTCGCCGTTTACGTTAACAAGCTTTGCGCCCAAGGAACGAACCTTTTCGGTAACGAGTGCACCAAAGATCTGTTCGGGATAAGCTGCACCGGTGGGATGGTACTGAAGGGTTTCAGCATAAAGAAGCTTTGCACCTGCTCTGTAACCGAGAACCAAGCCGTCTGCGGTAGCACCGTAGTGGTTAGAGGTGGGGAAGCCCTGGTAGTGCATTCTGCCTGCACCGCCGGTAGCGATAATAACGGTCTTTGCCTTTGCAACGAGAAGCTCCTTGGTTTCCATGTTAAGGAGAACTGCGCCTGCTGCATTGCCGTTTTCATCAAGGATAAGCTCGATAGCCGAGGTGAAGTCAACAACAGGAATGTTTCTGTTAAGAACCTCATCACGGAGAGTTCTCATAATTTCTGCGCCGGAGTAGTCCTTAGCAGCGTGCATACGCTTTCTCGAGGTACCGCCGCCGTGGGTGGTAACCATGGTGCCGTCTTCGGTCTTATCGAATTCAACACCAAGCTCGCTAAGCCATTTAATAGCCTCGGGAGCATCGCAAACAAGCTTCTGAAGAAGCTCGCGCTTAGCGGCAAAGTGACCGCCGCCCAGAGCATCCACGTAGTGAATGGCAGGGGAGTCATTGGGTTTGTCAGCCGCCTGAATACCGCCTTCTGCCATCATGGTGTTGGCATCGCCGATGCGAAGTTTGGTAAC
>JAFYON010000092.1 GCA_017560145.1 Clostridia bacterium
ACGAGATTCGAGCGTGTGACTGGAGTTCAGACGTGTGCTCTTCCGATCTGTATCTTCGTATTCTGCTCCGCCTGCGTCCTGAAGCACGACGTAATCGAACTGCTCGCTATTCAAAACCTTGCGCAATCCGATGCCGTATTCGTGGCTTGCATTTGCATATTGATGGAGGTAGGAGCTGCCGTAGGTGCAATAGGTAACGTCAACGTCGACACCTGCCGATTGAGCAAGACCCTTGAATTTAATGGGGGTACCGTTGAAGTAGGTCGCGCTGTTACCTACAAAGAGGAATTTCTTTGCGGTTGCGCTTGCTTCCTTGGGGTTATCGTATTTGACGGTAAGGGTGTTGCCGCTATAGCTGCCGTATACGTCGTAGATAACCGAAATTGTCGAGTTGTAGAATACTGCGCCTTCCTTGGCGGTATTATAGCAGCTGTTAAGGCCGCTTACGCTCGAGCTGAACGCAATTGCAAAGCCGTGAGCGGGGACGTAGATATAATTCTGAGCAGAGCCGGTTTCGTTCGGACTGTTGGCAAACATATTTTCGCCGATTTCGATAAGCTTGCCGTTGCCGTCGAATATCATAATTTTGCTGTATCTGAAGTAGTAGTCGCTGGTGTTGATTTTGCGGACAGAATCGTTGTTGTTGGGATAGAGTACGATGTTTTTGCCACTTGTGGAGCAATCTGTGCCGTTGATGGTGAGGGTAAGATTGTTGTCATATCCTTCGGCACTGACGGGGATGACGCTGATGACCGACGTTGCGAGCAAGGCAGTCATCAATGCAAGGGAAAGGACTTTTTTGATTGACTTTTTCATTGCGCTCTCCTTTTTATGTATATATTAGTTGAAGTTATTATACATTATTATGCTAAAGTTGTCAATCGGCAAAATATATAAAACGAAACGTCGACAAAAAAAGGGAAGGATGCTTTATCCTTCCCTCAGTTTGCAGACAAAGTCTGCAAACTGAAACAGACTGAGAGAAATGAGGATGTTTTTGGAGCGGGGTCCCCGAAAATGCTTGTCGTTTTTGGGGTTTCAATCACGAGCGTCGGCGTAGAAAACTACGACAGTCGAAGTTTTTCTTCAAAACCCTTGAAAATACAATGAAAATTAAAAATTCCTTATAAAATCAAAGAGCACTTTCGAAATGTTCGAAAATGCTCTTTTATCTTATCTATTTCATTTCAAGGGTGTAAACAGACCATTTGTCTTCGGTCTGAGGGAAGGATGCTTTATCCTTCCCTTAAGTTGTTATTTTTTCTTTGTGATGAAGATCGCGATCGCGATTACCGCAGCCGCAACCACACCGCCGATCACCCAATAGAGCCAAGCAATGCTCTTGTTTTCGTGTTCTTTATATTCGGGGAGGCTTTCCTCGGTAGATTCTGCTTCCTCGTCGGTCTGGCTTCCCTGAGATTCGGCTTCGTCGGAATCGTCGGTATCGGAGGTTTCGGTATTGCCGCTTTCGCTTTCGGTACCGTAAACGCTGATTTCGCTTACCCAGTTGAATACGCCGCCGTTAAAGGTAAGACGTACGTATTTCGCCATAACGGGAGCGCCGAGCTCGAGAATGAAATCGTATCTCGTCCAATCGCCGTCGGCGGTTCTGTTCGATGCGTTTACCACGCCTACGGAATTGAATTTAACGCCGTCGTTGGAGATCTCAACGGTAACGGTTGCATCCTTCGGGTCGGTAATGCCCCAAGCGGTGTTGCCGAACATATCGGTCTTGAATGCGCGGAGCTGAGAAATGCTGCCAAGGTCGATGGTTACTGCGTGACCTACGTTCTTCCAGCAGCCGACCATAGGGTCTGTGCCGTCCTCGGCGTAGGTGCCGTCGGTAAGCTTGCCGATGGGCTTGCCGCTTGCATCGGCATCGGTCCATTTGTCGGAGGTGTAAACCGAGCCGGTGACGGTATAGGGCTTTTTAACCGCGATATTCTTATAAACGTCGCCCTTTTTATCGGTAAAGGTATCTTCTTTTTCGGGCTCTTCTTCAAAATTATAGCCCTCAGTGCAGGCAATATATGCACATTCCTGAAGCTTTGCCGCGATATCGCCGAGCTGAGCGTCATAGCTGTTTCCTCTCGGGTCGACGCCTAAGTAGGACATAAGCATCGTGCAGGCGATAAGATAGCTGCCTTCCTTGGAGTGGTGGGAGTTGTCGTCGGAATAAAGGTTTATTTCGGGGTATTTTTCGATACATATAGCGTATGCGAGTGCCGCAGGCGCATAGGGGATCGAAAGCTCCTTGGATATCTGACTGTAGTTATCGTAGTGCTGCTTTGTGCCCTCGACACGGCCCTGAGCGGTGGATGACGCGGAATAGCGCATATAAAGCAATGCCTCGGCGCCGTTTGCTTCGATCAAGGGGAGAAGCTTATCGACTGCGGGCTTGGTATTGTAATATACGCAGGTGCCTGCGTCCTGAAGGACTACGTAATCGTATTTATTGTCCTTGAGCTTTCTGCGGAGAGTGATGCCGTTAGTATGGCTTTCGTTTGCAAATTCCGAAAGATAGGAGCTGCCGACGGTGCTGTAGTCAACGTCGACGTCCAAGCCTGCGGCAAGTGCAAGACCCTTGAACTTGATGGGAGTGCCGTTTACGTAGGTCGCACTGTTGCCGACGAAGAGAAACGTCTTTGCGGTTTCGGATTTTTTGGGATTGTTGTATTCGACGGTGAAGTGGGTATCGGTATAGCTGCCGTATGCTTCGTGGATCACCGAAATGGTCGAGTTATAGTGCATTGCGTTTTCGGTGACCACGGAATAGCAGCTTTTAAGCTCGGCAGAGCCTGCACCCTTGAAGGCGAACGCAAAGCCGCCTGCAGGGATGGAAAGATATTGCTGGATCGAGCCCGACTGTGTCGCGCTGTTTGCAAACATATTTTCGCCTGCCTCGATCATAAGACCGTCTTTATCGAAAACGAAGATCTTGGTGTAACGGAAGTTGAATTCGTCCGCCTTGATCTTGCGTACCGAATCGGTTTTGTTGGGGTATACGAAGAAATAACCGTTGTCTGTTTTAATATCGACGCCGTCGATCTTAACTTCGATCTTGTTGTCGAATTCCTTTGCCTGTACCGCGGGCATTGCACTTAAAAGCATAGAGCAAGCCAAGGCACACGCGAGAAGAATTTTTAAAAGTCTTTTCATAAATCCACCTTTATTTTTTCTTTTTTATTACAACGATAAGGATAAGTGCGATGACAAGGACAGCCGCCGCGATAACGACGTAGATCCAAATGTCGCCGTCTTCGTCGGATCGGGATTCATCCGTGCTTGCTTCGGTCGCTTCGGTGATGCTTTCGACAGAATCATCGGTCGATTCGGATTCAACGACCTTGGGATTGAAATAGCCGATAGCCGCCGCCTCGTACGCGCATTCCTGAAGCGCCTTTACGGTTTGTGCATCCATTTGAGCGTCGTAGGTATTGCCTCTCGGGTCGATGCCGAGATAGGTGTAAAGCCAAACCGCCGCTGCAAGATAGCTGCCCTCCTTTGAGTGGTGCGAGGTATCGTCGGCGTAAAGATTGATTTCGGGGTACTTGTTGGTGCAGATCACAAACGCTTCCATAACGGGGGATGCGGCGATGCCGAAATCCTCGCTGAGCTTGGTGTAAAGGTCGTATTTTACCTTTGCATCGCTTAAACGCTCGTCGGGGGTCTTTTTATCGGAATATCTGCCGTAAAGGGCAGGGGTAGCGCCGTTTTCGTTGATAAGCGAAAGAAGCGTTTCGACCGCGGGCTTGGATGCTTCGTAGGTTGCGGCGCCCGCATCCTGAAGTATAACGTAATCGTATTTGGTTTGCATTGCACGGCGGAACGCCTTGCCTCTTTCGTGGTTTTCGTTTGCGAATTCCGAAAGATACGCCGCGCCGTAGGTGCAGTAGTAGAGATGGACGGGAACGCCTGCCGCCTCTGCCATGCCCTTGAATTTAATGGGAGTGCCGTTGAAATAGGTTGCGCTGTTGCCAACGAAAAGGAATTTCTTTTTGCCGGATGCGGTGCCGACGTTCGAATATTGGACGGTGATTTTTTTGGTCGCTTCGTCATAAGCGCCGTGTGCATCGTAAAGGACCGAAAGGGTGGCGTTATAGATCATACCGCCCTCAAGCGCCCATTCGAAAATGGCGTTGAAATGGTTGTCGGCGCCGCCCTTGAAGGCAATCGCAAAGCCGCCTGCAGGGATGTGGAGATATTCCTGAGGCGAGTTAGTTTTTCCTTCCGAGTGTACGATAAGGTTTTTGCCGACCTCGATAAGCTTGCCGCTTGCATCGAAAACCATGAGCTTTACGGGCTCGAAATTATATTCGTCCGCCTTGATCGAGCGAACCGAATCGGTTTTGTTGGGGTAGATGATAAGATTACCGGTGCTTGTGTGGCAATCGATGCCGTCGGCGACGGCTTCAAAGGATTTAGGGTATTCGGTCGCCGCCGAGCCGTTTAGCGGAAGCGCCGACACGAGCATCGCCGCAACCAACGTCAGGACGGAAAGCCTGCGCAAAAAATTT
Organism: Clostridia bacterium; assembly: GCA_017560145.1. Classification (GTDB taxonomy): domain Bacteria; phylum Bacillota; class Clostridia; order Oscillospirales; family CAG-382; genus Coliplasma. Next base: position 4,518 of record JAFYON010000092.1, read on the forward strand.
TTCATAATGGGCCTCCGAATTTATATTATTAATAATAATATACCATATTAAAAAACACCCGTCAAGGCGTTTTTTGATCGATACTCTCCTCGCGTTTTAGCTAAATTTAACAAAATGGGGAGAGCACCGTATCTTTTCAAGTCTGCAAAGCGACGAAAAAGAGAAAAAGATAAAAAAATCTATTGACAAAACGCGAGCTTTTTCGTATTATTTATAAGGAGTTAGCCGATGCTAACTAGGAGGATTACACTATGAAAACTCTGCGCGATGCAAAAATAAAGGATACCGTGCGCGTGGTCCGTGTTCACGGAGAGGGCGCGTTAAGACGCAGAATTATGGATATGGGACTCACAAAGGGCGTTGAGGTTTATATCCGCAAGGTTGCGCCGCTTGGTGACCCTGTTGAGGTAACCGTGCGCGGATATGAGCTTTCGCTTCGTAAGGCCGATTGCGAGCTTATCGAGATCGAATAATTTGTTTTTGGGGAAGTTACCCCAAAGTTTTTATACAGTTTGGTTAGCACGGGCTAACCGACGAAAGGTAAATTGTTTTTATGAGTAACAAAGAGCTTAGAATTGCACTTGCCGGAAACCCCAACAGCGGTAAAACGACGCTTTTTAACGCGCTTACCGGATCGAATCAGTTCGTGGGTAACTGGCCGGGTGTTACGGTCGAAAAGAAAGAGGGCAAAATGAAGGGTCGCGACGGAATTATCGTTGTCGACCTTCCCGGCGTTTATTCGCTTTCGCCCTATACGCTTGAGGAGGTCGTTGCGAGAAATTATCTCGTTGACGAGCGTCCCGACGCGATACTCAATATCGTTGACGGCACGAATCTCGAGCGCAACCTTTATCTTACCACTCAGCTTATCGATCTCGGTATTCCCACCGTTGTTGCGATAAATATGGCGGACGTGGTTCGAAAAAAGGGCGATCATATCGATTTTGACGGACTTTCCAAGGCGCTCGGCTGTAAGGTCGTTGAAATTTCGGCGCTTAAGGAGGAGGGCATCGACGATGCCGTTGAGGCGTGTATCGAGGCGACGTTAAAGGCGGCTGAAACAAAATCTCATTTGCCGATGCACTGCTTTTCGGGCGCGGTCGAGCACGCGCTTGCGCATATCGAGGAGGTTACCGTTCATAACCTTCCCGCAGAGCAGCAGCGCTGGTATGCAATAAAGCTCTTCGAGCGCGACGCAAAGGTGCTTGACGCCTTAAAGCTTTCCGACGAAACTATTGCCCATATCGAAGAGGATATCAAGGCGTGTGAGGCAGAGCTTGACGACGATGCCGAAAGCATTATCATCAACGACAGATATGAATATATCACGAGAGTGGTCAAAAAATGCGTCAAAAAGAAGAACGCAAGTAAGCTTTCGACCTCGGATAAGATAGACAGAATCGTTACAAACCGCTTTCTCGCATTGCCGATATTTGCGGTGATAATGTTCCTTGTTTATTACATTTCGGTTTCAACCGTCGGCACGTGGGTGACCGATTGGACGAACGACGGACTTTTCGGTGACGGCTGGCATATCGCAGGCTCGGATGAATATGACGCCGCACTCGATTCTTACGGAAACGAGATGCTTTTTGAAAACACCGAGCTTGAAAATATTATCCTTTCTGCAAACGAAAAGGGTATTATGGGTGCAGAAGAACTTAATATTGCGTTTGCCGACAAGGATTACGGCGCGTTTACCGAGGCGTACGGCTCTTACGGCGAAAAGCTTGCGGCAGAGGGATTTTCGGTTGCGGAAATTGTCGATCCCGTTCTTGAGGGTGAGCCCGATCCTTCGGGATACGGCACCTGGGTGCCCGGTGTTCCCGCACTGTTCGATAAATTGCTTCTTGACGAAAACGGGGAGCCTATCGTTGCCGAATGGCTTTATTCGCTTATTCAGGACGGTATCGTTGCCGGTGTCGGCGCGGTGCTCGGATTTATTCCTCAGCTTTTGGTTTTGTTCATATTCCTTGCCTTTCTCGAGGCGTGCGGATATATGTCGCGTATTGCCTTTATGATGGACAGAATATTCCGCAATTTCGGTCTTTCGGGCAAATCCTTTATTCCGATACTTATCGGTACCGGCTGCGGTGTTCCCGGTATTATGGCATCGCGTACCATCGAAAACCAAAACGACCGCAGGATGACGGTCATCACCACGACCTTTATTCCTTGCAGTGCAAAGCTTCCCATAATCGCGCTTATCTCGTCGGCGCTGTTCGGCGGTGCGTGGTGGGTTGCCCCCAGCGCATATTTTATGGGCATTGCGGCGATACTCATCTCGGGCATAATGCTTAAAAAGACCAAGGCATTTTCGGGCGAGCCGACACCCTTCGTTATGGAACTGCCCGCGTATCATATGCCCACTGTCGGTGCGATAATGCGCTCGATGTGGGAAAGAGCAAGCTCGTTTATCAAAAAGGCGGGTACGGTCATTTTGCTTTCGACCATCGTTATCTGGCTCGGCTCGAAGCTCGGCTTTATCGGCGATTTGTTTGGATTTTCGACCGAAATGGCGCTCGAGGATTCGATACTCGGCAAGATCGGAAGCGCTATTTCGTGGTTATTCGCTCCTTTGGGCTTTGACAGCATCAAGGCCGCTATTGCAACGCTTATGGGTCTTCTTGCAAAGGAAGAGGTCGTCGGCGTGTTCGGTGTGCTCGATTTCGAGGGTATGAGCGCTTTGGAAGGCTATTCCTTCCTTGCGTTTAACCTTCTTTGCGCTCCCTGCTTTGCGGCGATGGGTGCGATAAGACGCGAAATGAATTCGGCAAAATGGACCGCGTTTGCGATAACCTATCAATGCGTTTTTGCCTATGCCGTTTCGCTTATGATCTATCAGGTCGGTATGGCACTTAGCGGCGGACTTAACGTTGTCGGACTCGTTTGCGCTATACTCGTTGCGGCGTTGATTGTGTTTATGCTTGTAAAAAGGCCTTATAAGGCGAAAAAATAATTGATCGGAGTGATTCGTATATGGATTGGATCATCGAAAACGGCGCTACGATCGCTGTTTCGGCAGTGCTTTTGGTAATTGTCGGTCTGATCGTTTTTAAAATGGTTCGCGACAAAAGAAAGGGCAAGGGCGGCTGCGGATGCGGTTGCGGCGGCTGTGCTATGAGCGAATACTGTCATAAAAAAGGAGATAAATGATATGTTTGAAAAGAAATTAAACGCAACCCTTTCGGTTGAAGGAATGCATTGCAATCATTGCAAGGCAAGAGTCGAAAACGCGATCAAGTCGGTCAAGGGCGTAAAGGCGGTTACCGTTTCGCTTGAAGGTGCAAGCGCGGAATTCGTTTATGCCGAGGGCAAGACCACGCCCGAAGCGGTTGCCGAGGCAGTAACGGCGATTGGCTTTGCCGCAAAAGTAAAATGAAAACACAAAAAACGATAAAGGTCGGCGGAATGTCGTGCGTGCGATGCTCCGCCGCGGTCGAGCACGCCTTGTGCGCGGTTGACGGAGTTGAAAGCTGCAGCGTTTCTTATGCAAACGGCAGGGCAGAGGTCGTTTTCGACGAGGAAAGGGTTAATATAAAGCTTCTTGAAAGGGCGATCAAAAAAGCCGGTTACGAGGTTTTGGAGGACGTCCGCGAGGCGAAAAAGAGGGAATTTAAGAGCAATTTGCGCCTTTTTATCTTCTCGCTTGCTTTTTCGTTGCCCTTTTTTATAATGATGGCGCTTATGTTCATCATTCCCGAAGGCGATATTATGCATCTGCTTCACAACGGCATTTTGCAAATATGTCTTGCAACGCCGATACAGTTTGTTGCAGGCTGGCGGTTTTACCGCGGTGCTTTTAAGAGTCTGATGAACAAAAGCCCGAGCATGGATCTTTTGGTCGCTTTGGGTACGACTGCATCCTATGCTTACAGCGTATACAGTCTTATCGCAAACGGAGCGCACGGAACCTTTTATTTCGAAAGCTCGGCGATGATAATAACGCTCGTTCTGCTTGGTAAAACGCTTGAATCGCGTGCGCGCGCAAGAACGAACGAGGCGATTGAAAAATTAACCGACCTTGCACCGAAAAGCGCGACCTTGGTGCGCGACGGGGTAGAAGAGGTCATTCCGATATCGCAGATAGCGGTCGGAGATATAATTCTTGTCCGACCGGGTGAATCGGTCCCTGCCGACGGAATCGTCGTCAAGGGCGAAAGCCATATCGACGAATCGGCGCTGACCGGCGAAAGCATGCCCGTTGCCAAGCGCGATCGCGATAACGTTTTCGGCGGTACGGTGAACGGAAGAGGCTCGTTTTATTTCCGTGCCGAGGGTGTCGGAGGCGACACCGTCCTTTCGGGCATTATCCGTCTTGTCGAGGAGGCGCAATCGACAAAGGCGCATATTCAGTCGATCGCCGATAAGGTTGCTGCTGTTTTCGTGCCTGTCGTTACGGCGGTTGCGGTTATAACCTTTATTATCACCTATTTAGTTACCGACAGTATAACGAACGCACTTGATTCGGCGGTGGCTGTGCTTGTTATAGCATGCCCATGCTCGTTAGGTCTGGCAACGCCGACGGCGTTGATGGTTGGAATCGGCAGAGGCGCTTCGAACGGCGTGCTTATTAAAAACGCCGATGCGCTCGAGCGAGCTTGCGCCGTTAAGGCGATCGTTCTTGATAAAACCGGCACTCTTACCGAGGGTAAGCCGAGCGTTGTAAAAACGGTCGTTTTAAACGGCGGGGATGAGGATTTCGTTTCCTATGCCGCATGTGCAGAGGCGATGTCCGAGCACCCGATCGGTTCTGCGATCGCTTCGCTTAACAAGAACGAAGGGCTTGTGTGCGAAGAGTTTGAATCGGTCACGGGCAAGGGCGTTTTCGCAAGGATAAACAAAAAAAGCGTGCTTGTCGGCAAGCCCGATTGGATCGAGGAAAAATGCAACGTTAAGCTCGAAAATGAGGTTATGAGCCTTGCAGAGGGCGGAAACACGCTTGTTGTTTGTGCGATCGACGGAAATTTGGCGGTTGCCTTTGCGGTTGCCGACGCGGTGAGAGAGGACGCCTTTGACGCGGTGAAGCGCTTGAAGGACGCCGGAATTTACACCGTTCTTGTGACGGGCGACAACGAGGCTACGGCAGGCTCGGTTGCAAAAAGAGTCGGTGTTGACGAATATATCGCAAATACTCTGCCCGACGGAAAGCAAAAGGAGATCGCAAGGCTGAAGGAGAAATTCGGCGTTGTAGCAATGGTAGGCGACGGAATAAACGATTCGCCCGCGCTTGCGGCGGCGGACGTTGGCTTTGCAATAGGAAGCGGCACCGATATTGCGATAGAATCGGGCGATATCGTGCTTGTCGGAGGTAACGTAAGCGCGGTTTCGTTTGCAATATCGCTTTCCCGTGCGACGATGCGAAGGATAAAGCAGAATCTGTTTTGGGCGTTTTTCTATAACGTGATCGGCATTCCCGTTGCCGCATTCGGATTGCTGAACCCGATTGTTGCGGGGGCGGCGATGGCGTTTTCATCGGTTTCGGTCGTAACGAATTCGCTGCTTTTGAAAAAGGTAAAATTGAAATAAAAAAAGGACTCGATCGAGTCCTTTCAGTTTGCAGACAAAGTCTGCAAACTGAAACAGACTGAGAGAAATGAGGCTGTTTTTGGGGAAAAACGAGCGTAGGCGTAGAAAACTACGACAGTCGAAGTTTTTCTTCAAAACCCTTGAAAATACAATAAAAATTAAAAATTCCTTATAAAATCAAAGAGCACTTTCGAAATGTTCGAAAATGCTCTTTTTGCTTTGATTATTTCTTTTCAAGGGTGTAAACAGACCATTTGTCTTCGGTCTGAAAGGACTCGATCGAGTCCTTTTTTATTATGCTTTAGCTATTACTTCTTCTTCTTTGCGATAACAACGATAACAACAACGATTACTACTGCTGCTGCGCCGATGATAACCCAAAGCCAGATGCCAAGGCCTTCGTCCTCGGATGCGGTTGCATCGGTGGATTCTTCAACAGATTCGGTAACAGATTCCTCGACGGAAGCTTCAACGGATTCTTCGGTGGAAGCCTCAACGGATTCTTCGGTGGAAGCTTCATCGGATTCTTCAACAGATTCCTCGATCACTTCGCTCGATTCCTCGGGCTCTTCGGGAATTTCGGAGTTGGGAACGAGAGCGAGCTCACGGATGGTAACTGTCGCGCCCGAAACAGAGTATACCTGAATTGCGGAGAAGGTGATCTTGCCGTCAACGATAAGGTTGCTGGGGAATGCTCTGTTTTCGAAGAACATGGTGGAGTTAACGAAATCGGAAAGCTTAACTACGCCCTTGTAGTCGCCTGCAAAGAGGTCGCCGCTGCCGCTATCGTAGAAAACGCTGCCGAGAGAGTTGTTTGCGATAGAATAAGCAACGGAGGAGCCGAAGCCGTCGGTAAGGGTGAAGTTGATGTTGGTAGCGCCGGTGGAAACCGAGAAATCGTAAACGAAGGAGTAATCCTCTATGCTTACGGTGACGATTTCGTCATCGTTATAGAAGTATTCGGCACAGGGCCAAACGCTTTCGGCAGAGAAAACAGCCGCGCCGTCTACATATTCGATTTCAACGTTGTAGCCCTGACAAGCGGTCTTTACCCAATTGTCAACGGTGTCCTCGGAAGGGATGAGGCTATAGGAGCCTTCTTCTGCACCTGCGGTTACAGCGAAGCAAGCGCAAACGAGAATAAGAGATACGAAAAGTGCGATTATGCGTTTCATAAATAAATCCTCCAATTAGATTTTACGCGTAAATTTTATCACAGAAGATAGCAATAGTCAAGACTTTTTGACTCAATCCATTGACGAAGTAACGTTACTGTGGTAAAATGTACGAGGACTAAAGAAATGAGGTTTGAATTATGAATACTAAGTCGGCATTTGAATATTTATCGGGCAAAAAGCAGTTCGACGTTGAAAAAGCGCGTGAATATGCGCTTCGCGGCGGAGAAGAGGGTATTGTCCTTTTGGAAAACAAAAATAAAACGCTTCCGGTCGGCAGTAACGACAATATCGCCTTCTTTGGAAGAATGCAAAAGAAATATATTATTCTCGGCACCGGCTCGGGCGGACGCGTTTATGCAAGAGAGGAGCATAATTTGTTTGATTCTCTTGCCGAAAACGGAGTTAAGCTTGATAAAGAGGTTGAGGAATTTTACGATAGCTTCGTTGCCGAAAATCCCTACGACCGTTCTAACGGCTGGACTCATCCGATGTTCCAGATCGAACCGCTATTGGAGGAGGAATTTGTTGCCTCTGCCGCGGCAAGAAACGAGCACGCTTTTATCGTTTTCACCCGTGAAGCGGGCGAATGTCTTGATTTGTCGGCAGAGCGCGGCGGTTATTATCTTACCGAAACCGAGCTTTCCAATTTAAAGCTTATAAGAAAGCATTTTACGCGCTTGACCGTGCTTTTGAACGTTTGCGGTGTGATCGACGTCAAGGAGATCAACGACGTTAGCCCCGATGCCATCCTTATGCTCTGGACGGGCGGTATGATGGGTGCGGTTGCGGCGGCAAACGTTATTTGCGGCAAGGTCAATCCCTCGGGACGTCTTCCCGATACGATGGCGGTTTCGCGCGAAGCGTACCCTTCGGCGGATTGCTGGGGCGACGCTAAGGAAAATGCATACCGCGAGGATATCTTCGTAGGTTACCGCTATTTCAACACCTTTGCGCCGCAGGATATTATCTATCCCTTCGGATACGGTCTTTCCTATACCGAATTCGAGCATTTCTTTATAGATATCCACCGCAAGGAGGGCAAAACCGTCATCCGCGCGGTTGTAAGCAACGTCGGCACGGTTGACGGTAGCGAGGTGCTTCAGTGCTACGTTTCCGCGCCCAACGGCAAGCTCGGCAAGCCCAAGCGAGTTCTTGCCGCGTTCCAAAAGACCCCCGTTCTTAAGGCGGGCGAAAGCTGCACCGTTACTCTTGAATTTTCCGATTACTCTATTTCTTCCTACGACGATTCGGGCGTTAGCGGCAACAAATATTGCTATATCCTTGAAAAGGGCGAATATATCGTTGAGCTTGGCAGTAACAGCATCGACTGTGTCGAGGCGATCAGCTTTAGCATTAACGAGGATATTATTACAAAGTCGGTTACAAGCGCGCTTGCACCTATCAAGCCCTTTGACCGTATGGTCAACAGAAGCGGTATAAAGACCGTTGAGCCTGCACCGCTTAAAATGCCTATCGAGGACGTTATTCCCGAGGAGATCAAGCAGATCGAAAAGGACGGCAAGACGCTTGACGACGTTTATAACGGCGATATCACCGCAGAGGCGCTTGTTGCACGCTTCTCGGATGCAGACCTGATACACTGCGTACGTGCAGAGGGAATGGCCTCGCCCAAGGTTACTCCCGGTACCGCGGCGGCGTTTGTCGGCATCACTCCTTCCTTGAAGGCGCTCGGATTGCCTGCGCTTTGCTGTACCGACGGACCTTCGGGTATCCGTATCACGGGCGGCGGCAGATTCGTTGCGTTTCCTGCGGCGACCTGCCTTGCGGCAAGCTTTAACACTCAGCTCGTTACCGAAATGTACGAGCAATGCGGCAACGAGCTTGCAAGCATCGGCGTTGACATCCTTTTGGGTCCGGGCACGAACATTCACCGCGATCCGCTTTGCGGCAGAAACTTTGAATATTATTCCGAGGATCCGCTCCTTGCAGGCAAGATGGCGGCGGCGGTCTGCGTTGGTCTTGACAACGCCGGCGTAAGCGGTGCCGTAAAGCACTTTATGGCGAACAGTCAGGAAAACAACCGCCACGCGTCCGATTCTATTCTAAGCGAGCGTGCTATCCGCGAGATCTATGCAAAGCCCTTTGAGATTTGCGTAAACGAAAGCAACGTTCGTTCGGTAATGACCTCTTATAACCTTGTTAACGGTCGTTGGGCGGCATCGAATTACGATCTTACAACACGTCTGCTTCGTAACGATTTCGGCTTTGACGGATTCGTTATGACCGACTGGTGGGCAAACGTAAGCGGCAAAAACGGCGAGGAATGCAAGACCGCGCGTTCGGGTATGGTACACGCGCAAAACGATGTTTATATGGTTACACCCGACGCGGTTGCAAGAGAGGACGATCTTTTTGAATCGCTTGAAAACGGAACGCTGAAGCGTGCAG
>JAFYON010000093.1 GCA_017560145.1 Clostridia bacterium
CTGAATATAGGGCAGAGTGAAATCGTATCCGTAGTTTGATATCCCCAAAAGTATTTTTTCGGCAGGGATGCGCGTAAGAGCGTAATCGACCACGTCGCGCACGGGCTTTATCGGCGAAACCGCCATCGGAGGGCCATAGGTATAGCCCCATTCGTAGGTCATAAGCAAAACCGCGTCCGCCGCCTCGCCGAGGAGCGCGTAATCATGCCCCTCGTAAAGCGAGCCCGATTGACTGTCGGAGGTTTTTGGCGCAAGCGCAGTCATAACGCCGAATCCGTATGGTGAAAGCCTTTCGCGGCAATAGGCGACGAATTCGGCATAGCGGACCGCGTTTGCCGCGCCGAGAAATTCAAAATCGACGTCGAGCGAGGTATAGCCCTTGCTTTGCATATTCGCAACGACCGAATCGAGCAGCTTTGCCTGTGTTTCGGGCGAATCGAAGAGCGCGTTTGCCAATTCGACCGAGAAATTATCGTTATCGGTAAGGGTGGAAAGGTGCATTATCGGCTCGCTTCCGTATTCCCTCGCGAGCGATATCATCACCCCGTCATCGGGCGTAACAAGACTTCCGTCGGAGCGGAAGCCATAGGTAAAGGGCATTAACGCCGACATAAACGGCAACGCGCGGCGAAGAAGCGAATTGCTTACGAACGGATATGCATAGCCGCCCGTAGCGAAATCGCCCAAGGGGCTTCGCTGTACCGTGATATAAAGCGTTTGACCGATGCTTACAGACGGCAGACCGTTTAAAAACAGGTTTGCGCGGTAGATATCGTTTTCGGAAACGCCGTATCGGCTTGCTATCGAAAAAAGCGTTTCGCCGCCTTGAACGGTGTGGGTAATTATCGGCTCAACGATCGCTATCGGCTGACCAACGGGAAGGCGCAAAGGATCGGCAACGTCGTTGTTAAAGGCAAGCACCGAGGCGTCGACACCGTAACGGGCCGCGATTGAAAAAAGCGTTTCGCCGCTTGTAACGATATGTATTTGCATAATATCCCTCTCCGACCTGCAAAATATTGCAATTTTTTGGTGTATTTGTGGGCGTAAATGGTGGCTAAAGTCTTGATTTTCAAACCTTTTTGTGGTATTATGTTATAATCATAACTATAACAAATTTTAAGTATGCGAAGCATTGCTTCGCTTTGGAAAGTAGAGCTTGAGTATATGAACGATATCAGAACGAGTATATGCGAAAAAGTCAGCACTTATGTTACCGCAAAGGGCGCGTCTCTTTCGGTTGACGAAGCGCTTGCTTTTTTGGAAACTCCCTCCGACAGCAAGCTTGGCGACCTCGCACTCCCCTGCTTTAAGCTTTCGAAGCTCCTCCGCGCACGTCCCGACGGGATCGCAAGCGAGCTTAAGTCCGAATTCGACGGATTCGAGGGCCTTGAAAAGGTAGAGGCTGTCGGCGGTTACCTTAACTTCTTCTTCGGCAGTGCAAAATATCTTACCGACCTTAACACACTTATCAAGGACGAATATCCTTCTCTTGACGAATACGGCAAGGGCAAGGTTATCGTGCTTGACTTCTCCTCGCCCAATATTGCAAAGCGCTTCCACCTCGGTCACCTCGGTACGACCGTTATCGGTAACGCGGTACGCAATATTTACAAGGCTTGCGGTTACAAAACCGTTGCCCTTAACTATTTGGGTGACTGGGGCACGCAGAACGGCAAGCAGATAGTTGCTTTTAAAAAGTGGTCGAGCCGCGAGCGTCTTGAAAGCGAAGGCATCAAGGAGCTCGAGCGTATTTACGTTATGTTCGGCAAGGAAGCAGAAAACGACCCCTCGCTTAACGATCAGGCTCGTGCCGCATTCCGCGAATTGGAAAACGGCAACGAGGAATATCTTGAGATCTGGCGTCTTTTCAAGGATATCTCGATGCGCGAATACACCCAGACCTATAAGAGATTGGGCATTGAATTCGACGTTTGGGACGGCGAAAGCCTTTATACCGACAAAATGCCCGCTATCGTTCAGGAATTGAGAGATAAAGAGCTTCTTAAGATCGACGACGGCGCTTCGATCGTTGACCTTTCGGAATGGAATATGCCCCCCGCGCTTATCCTTAAGCGTGACGGCAGTACTCTTTACCCCACCCGTGACATCGCGGCGGCTAATTACAGATACAACACCTATAAATTCGATAAATGCGCTTACGTTACCAGCGCAGGTCAGTCGCTTCACTTCGCACAGTGGTTCAAGGTTACCGAAATGATGGGCAAGGATTGGTCGAAGAACCTTGTTCACATTCCCTACGGCACAATGAGCTTCGGCGGCGAAAAGCTTGCATCGCGTACCGGCAACATCATTCTTCTTAACGACGTTTTCGATGAAGCGGTTGCAAAGGCAAGAGCGATAATCGAGGAAAAGAACGTTGCAAACGGCAACAAGGAAGAGATCTCCGAAGCTGTGGGCATCGGCGCGGTGGTATTCAGCGCACTCGCAAACGGCAGAATCAAGGACACCAACTTTACTTGGGAGGGCACTCTTTCGTTTGAAGGAAACACCGGTCCTTACGTTCAGTATACCTACGCCCGTGCGGCAAGCGTTCTTCGCAGAGGCGAAATGAAGGGCGGATACGAAAGCTATTCACCCGAAAGCGCCGAAGCAGAGCTTATCCGCAAGCTAAGCGAATTTGCGGAAACGGTCATCCGCGCCGCAGAGGAATACGAACCGAGCATCGTTTCTCGCTTTGCGCTTAACGTGTGCACCCTCTTCAACCAGTTCTATCACAACTGCCGTATTCTCGGCTCCGGCGGCGAAACCGAGCAATTCCGTCTTGCGCTTACCGCGGCAACGAGAAACATTCTCGGCAGATGCCTTGATCTGCTTGGCATTAAGAGGACCGAGGAGATATAGGGCGCTTCGCTCTCGACGCAAAACGCAAGCGTTTTGGTCGGTTTTTGGATGTCCGTGCGCTCGCGCCTCACTCACCGTTCGCGGACATCATAGGTATATTTTTCGAGGCGCATGTCCCCGAAAAATATATTAAATTTATTATAAAAACACTGCGTGTTTTGAACGGTCGCTTCGCTTTCGACACAAAACGCAAGCGTTTAAAAGTTAAATAATAATTACCTGTTTTAAAGGAGATAAACGATATGTCCGGACATTCCAAATGGAAGAATATAATGCACAAAAAGGAAAAGACCGACGCTCAGCGCGCAAAGGTTTTTACTAAAATAGGCAAGGAGATCGCAATTGCAGTACGCGACGGCGGTCCCGAACCCACCTCGAACACCCGTCTTCGCGACCTTATCGCAAAGGCAAAGAGCCTTAACGTGCCCAACGATAACATCGACAGAGTTATCAAAAAGGCATCCGGCGCAGACAGCGTTCAGTACGAGGTTATCACCTATGAAGGATACGGCCCCGGCGGCGTTGCCGTTATCGTTGAAGCTGCAACCGACAACCGCAACCGCACCGCAGGTGACGTTCGCCATTACTTCGACAAGTTCGGCGGAAATTTGGGCACCAGCGGCTGTGTATCCTATATGTTTGCCGAAAAGGGCGTTGTCGTCGTTTCGGGCATCAAGGACGAGGATGAATTTATGGAAGCGGCTCTCGACGCGGGCGCGCTTGACTTTACCAGCGAGGACGATCACGGCGAGGTATTTACCGACGTAAGCGAGCTTTCTGCAGTACGCGAAGCGCTTGAAGCAAAGGGCTATACCATTGAATCCGCAGACCCCGAAAAGATCCCCGCAAACTACGTACGTCTTGACGACGAGGACCAGATCAAGATGATGAACCGTCTTCTCGAAGCACTCGAGGATAACGACGACGTTACCGAGGTTTGGCATAACTGGGACGACGAAGAATAAGATGGACCGAAGGATCGGTATTTTCGGAGGAACCTTTAATCCGATACACAAGGCACATTACGATATCGCTTTGGAATTTATCGATAAATTCTCGCTCGACCTTTTATACGTTATCCCGAACAATATCCCCCCTCTGAAGGAATCGCACGGTGTTTCGGGCAATGAACGGCTTGAAATGCTTGAAATTGCATTTTCGGGGCAGGATAAAATCGTTGTAAGCGATACCGAAATAAGGCGCGGCGGAATGAGCTACACGCGCGACACGGTTGCCGAATTGAAGGAAAAGCATATCGGCTGCGAGCTGTTTTTGCTTATCGGCGACGATTGGATCGATAATTTTGATAAATGGAAGGATTATAAATTCATCCTCGATAACGCGCATCTTGTTATCGCATACCGCGGCGAAAGGGATATTTCGCATTCGCTTGCGCGGTTAAAGGACGTTTCGGAGAATATTTTTCTTCTTGAAAACCTTAGAAACGAGATTTCCTCCACAGATTTCAGAAAAGAACCGAAAAGGGACCTGCTCCCCGACGGCGTTTACGACTATATACAAAAAAGGGGGCTTTACGGAATATGACCGATGCAAATGCGATTTTATCGGCAATGACGATTTCGGAGCGCAGACTGAAGCACACGCTTGGCGTTGCCGAGGCTGCAAAGGAAATTGCAAAAACCCATTTCCCCGCGCTTGATCTGAAGCAGGTTGAGCTTGCGGCGCTGATGCACGATTTTACAAAGGAATATCCGTATGAACGCCAATTGGAGCTTTGCGCCAAATATTCGATCGAGCTGACCGACGAGGAAAGAAACAATCCAAAGCTTTTACACGCAAAGACCGCGGCAATGATCGCTAGCGAAAGATTTTCGCTTTCGACCGAGATATGCAACGCGATCTATTGGCACACAACGGGCAAGCCCGCGATGTCGCCGTTCGAGATAGTTATTTACCTTGCCGATTATATCGAAGAATTCCGCGAGGACGCCTCCTGCGTTAAGCTCCGCGAATTTTACAAAAAGGCGCTATCTAAGGAATTGGATAAAAGCGTCGCGCTTAACAAAACGCTTGTAAAATCCTTCGATACAACCATAAAGCATCTTATTTCGGAGGAGCAAACGATTTGCAAGGACACCTTCGAGGCGCGAAACTATTATATTGATCAGCTTAGAGCGTTTAACTTTTAAGCGCTTTGCGAAAGGATAAAAATATGAACGAAAAGAACCAGATTCAAAGAGCTAAAGAGATCGCAATGCTTGCGGCAACCACGCTCGACAACAAAAAGGGTATGGACGTAACGACTCTTGAGGTCGGCGAGCAGACAATTCTTGCCGATTATTTCGTGCTTGCGACCGGTACCTCGAACACCCACGTACGCGCACTTGCCGACGAAGTGGAATTCAAGCTTCGCGAGGAGCTTAATATCGAGCCTTCTCACATCGAGGGCGCTTCGGGCAACGCTTGGACGCTTTTGGACTACGGTTGCGTTGTTATTCACGTTTTCACCTCGCAGGCGCGCGACTTTTACAAGCTCGAAAGACTTTGGAGCGGAAACGAAATCAAATTCGAAGGCGGTGTTGAAGAATGAGACACGAATTCAAGGATATAGAAAAGAAATGGCAGGATAAATGGGACGAAGCCAAGATTTTCGAAGCGGCAGACCCCGGTCAGCCCGGCAGCGAAAAGCAAAAGTTTTTGGCTCTCGTCGAATTCCCCTACCCCAGCGGTGCAGGCATGCACGTCGGACACATCAAGGCTTATTCGGGTCTTGAGGTGATTTCGAGAAAGAAGCGTATGGAGGGCTACAACGTTATGTTCCCCATGGGCTTCGACGCTTTCGGTCTTCCCACCGAAAACTATGCAATCAAAACCGGTATGCATCCCAGAGCGGTTACCGACAAAAATATCGAAAAGTTCACAAGCCAGCTTAAGCGCGTAGGCTTTGCATTCGACTGGTCGAGAGTTGTTGATACCACCGACGTCGATTATTATAAGTGGACCCAGTGGATCTTCCTTAAGATGTTCGAAAACGGACTTGTTTTCCGTGATACCGCTTTGGTAAACTATTGCCCCGAATGTAAGGTCGTTCTCTCCAACGAGGACTCGCAGGGCGGCAAGTGTGACATCTGTCATAGCGACATCGTTCAGAAGTCGAAGGACGTTTGGTATCTCCGCATTACCGAATACGCCGACAAGCTTCTTACCGGTCTTGAAGAGGTTGACTATCTTCCCAACATAAAGCAGCAGCAGGTAAACTGGATCGGCAAATCCGAAGGCGCTTTCGTTAACTTTGCGCTTAACGGCAAGGACGAAAGCCTTCGCATTTACACCACCCGACCCGATACTCTCTTCGGCGTTACCTTTATGGTTATGGCGCCCGAGCATCCTTTGATCGACAAGTATGCAGACGGTATTAAAAATATGGACGCCGTTGAGGCGTACCGCACCGAATGTGCAAAGAAGACCGAATTCGAGCGTACACAGCTCGTTAAGGAAAAGACCGGCGTTCGTTTGGACGGACTTTCGGCTATCAACCCCGTAAACGGCAAGGAAATTCCCATTTACATCGCCGATTACGTAATGATGGGCTACGGCACCGGCGCTATTATGGCAGTACCTGCACACGACGGACGCGACTGGGAATTTGCAAAGAAGTTCGGCATTGACATTATCGAGGTCATCAAGGGCGGCGATATCGAGCAGGAAGCATACACCGGCGACGGCGAAATGGTAAATTCCGGCTTCCTTAACGGCTTTAACAACAAAAAGGATTCCATCCGCCGTGCTATCGAGGAGCTTGAAAAGCTCGGCTGCGGCGAGGGCGGCGTTCAATACAAGATGAAGGACTGGGCGTTCAACCGTCAGCGCTATTGGGGCGAGCCCATTCCGATAGTTCACTGCGAAAAGTGCGGTATGGTTGCGGTTCCTTACGAGGAGCTTCCTCTTCGTCTTCCCGATATGGATGAATTCGCACCCGGTCAGGGCGGCGAATCGCCCTTGGCAAGAATCGAATCCTACGTAAACTGCAAGTGCCCGAAGTGCGGCGGCGATGCAAAGCGCGAAACCGACACTATGCCTCAGTGGGCAGGCTCTTCGTGGTACTTCCTCCGTTATTGCGATCCTCACAACGATAACGAATTTGCAAACGCAGAAAAGCTTAAATATTGGCTTCCCATCGACTGGTACAACGGCGGTATGGAGCACGTTACCCGTCATATGATCTATTCGCGCTTCTGGCATAAGTTCCTTTACGATCTCGGGCTCGTTCCCGTTGCAGAGCCTTATGCAAAGCGTACCGCACAGGGTCTTATTCTCGGTCCCGACGGCGAAAAGATGAGTAAATCCAAGGGCAACGTTGTCGACCCCAACGACGTTGTTGACGAATACGGTGCAGACGTTTTGCGTACCTACACCCTCTTTATGGGCGATTACGCATCGGCGGCACCCTGGTCGCAAAGCAGTGTAAGAGGCTGCAAGCGCTTCCTTGAACGCTTTGCCGCACTCGACGAAATGCTCGGCGCAAGAAACGACAAGCTCGTTCGCTCGCTCCACAAGACCATCAAGAAGGTTACGAGCGATATCGACGGCATGAAGTTCAACACCGCTATTGCGGCTATGATGAGCTTTATGAACGAAATTTACGAGGTCGGCTCGATCGACAAGGACAGCCTTAAGGCACTTACCAAGCTCCTTTGCCCGTTTGCTCCGCATATCTGCGAGGAAATGTGGGTGGCTCTTGGCGAAAAGGGCTTCTGCTCGACCGCAAAATGGCCCGAATACGATGAAGCTCTTACCGTTGACGACGAAAAGGAAATTGCCGTTCAGGTTTGCGGTAAGCTCAAGGGCGTAATCGTTATCCCCGCAGGCTCCGAGGAGAACGCAGTTTGGGATATCATTCAGGCAAACGAGGGCATTATGCAATCGCTCGAGGGCAAGCAGATTATCAAGAAGATCTATATCAAAGATAAAATTTTCAACATTGTTGCAAAATAGGAGGCACAAATGGACACTATCAAAATTAACAAAGGCGACGCTTTGATCGTTGCTCACAGAGGTCTTTCGGGTATTGAAAGAGAAAACACCGCGGCCGCATTCGTAGCAGCAGGTAACAGAAGCTACTTCGGTATCGAAACCGACGTTCGCGTTACCGCAGACGGCAACTTCATCCTTCTCCATGATGGCGACGCAGTTCGTTGCGGCGGCGACAACATCATCCCCGAGCAGTCCACTCTTCAAACCATTCAGTCGGTTCAGCTTTTCGAAAAGAACGGCGAACGCGGAAGAGTTGACCTCCGAATCCCCACCATGACCGATTACCTTCGCATCTGCAAGTGCTATGACAAGGTTTGCGTTCTTGAATTCAAGGGCTATTTCAGCGAAGAAAATATGGCAAAGGTCGTTGAGATAGTAAAAGCAGAATACTGCCTCGAAAAGATGATCTTCATCTCCTTCGCATTTGAAAACCTCGTTAACCTCCGCAACGTTTGCCCCGAAGCACGTTGCCAGTTCCTCACCGGCAAGCTCGACGAAGGCCTTCTTGAGCGTCTTGTTGAACACAAATTCGACCTCGACATCTGGTACGGCTCCTTCACCGAGGAAGCACAGGTTCGCGAATTCCTTGACAACGGCGTTGAAGTTAACGTTTGGACCGTTGACAAGAAGGAAGACGCTGAAAGACTCATTTCCTGGGGCGTTCAGTACGTTACAAGTAACATTTTGGAATAATCAAAAGCTTCGTTCTTTAAAAAGCTCTCGGACAAAAGCTCCGAGAGCTTTTTTGATTACAACTTGATAACAAAGTTAAAGCATACTTATATAAAGGGGTGACTTTATGGCTAAGATTCTTATTGCGGAAGACGAAAAGGCGATCAACGACCTGATCCGTATAAATCTAACGTTGGCAGGATACGAATGCAAGCAGGTGTTCGACGGACAAGAAGCCTTGAATACCGCGTTTGAAAACAAATTCGATCTTGTTTTGCTTGACGTGATGCTTCCAAAGCTTTCGGGGTTTGAAATAATACAGGAATTAAAGGGCACGCCCGTGATATTTGTAACGGCGCGCTCTGCCGTATCGGACCGATTAAAGGGTCTGAAGCTCGGCGCAGACGACTATATCGTAAAGCCATTTGAGATGCTTGAGCTTATCGAGCGAGTAAAGGCGGTGCTCCGACGCACCAAGGGCGAAACGCGGCAATTTGAATTTGACGATATCTGCATACACCTTGACGACAGACGGGTGTTTAAAAACGGCATCGAAATCGCGCTTAAGCCAAAGGAATACGATTTGCTCGAAGCCTTCATAAACAACCGCAACATTGCCCTATCGCGCGAGAAGCTGATAAGCTTGGTTTGGGATTTTGATTACGAGGGAGATACCCGTACCGTAGACGTGCACGTTCAACAGCTTCGCAGAAAGCTGGGACTGTCCGAGCGAATCCAAACGGTATATAAAACGGGGTATCGGCTTCAGCTATGAAAATGAGATTTTGGCAAAAAACCTATGTTTTCACGCTGTGTCTGTTTTTACTTTGTCTGAATGCAGGGGTACTTTCTCTTTCGGTATATACCTATCAAAAGAGCGTCAGCGCCACCGAATCGGCTTTTGCGGCAGAGCAATATTTTATAAAGCGCTCGTTTGAAATGGATTATGCAGAAATGACACGCTCAAGCAAAAATCAAAGCCCCTCGTTGCTGATGCAAACCTATTCCGCTTACTATGAGCAAAAGGGGTTGCTGTTTGAATTCCGTGAAAACGGCAAAGTCATTCACACCTGCTTTGATGAAACTCCTGCCTTGGGAAAAAACGCTATTGCTCACAAGGAGCTTGACGGCATTCGTTATATTTTCATTTCTTCGGAGCTGTGTGACGGAAAATACGAGTTCATTTTTGCGAAATGCGCGCAATCGATCGACGCGGAATTTGCTTCGCTGATGACGGTTTATACCCTCACGGTGCTTGGCGTTTCGGCAGTGCTTGCAGTTTCGCTTTATTATATTTTGAAGCGGCTTTCGATACCGCTTGAAAAGCTGCGTGCTACGACCGACCTTATAGAAAACGGCGAGCTTTCGGTAGTCGCCGAGGAAAAAGGAAGCGACGAGGTCGTCGCCCTTGCGCGAAGCATTAACCGTATGCTCGGAACGATAAAGCACCAAATGGAATCGCTCGAGGCGGATTCGCAAAAAAAGCAAATGCTCGTTGATAATATGGCGCACGAGCTTCGCACCCCTCTGACCGTTATTTACGGCTATGCGGAGCTTCTTGAAAAGACAGAGCTTACCGACGACGACAGAATAGCGGCAATTAAATATATTTTATCCGAAACGAAACGGCTTAAAAAAATATCGGAGCTGATGCTCGACAGCGCATTCCTGCGCGAAAATGCCGTTTACACCGAAAAAACAGACTTGGCGGAAATTCTTAACGATGTTGCGAAGCGTCTTTCTCCGAAAGCGCAAAAGGCAAAGATTTTTCTTCTGTGCGAAACCGAAAAAACGATTATAAACGGAAATCCCGACCTGCTTTCCCTGCTTTTTTACAACCTTACGGAAAATGCGATAAAGGCTTGCAAAAGTAACGGCACGGTGCGCCTTTCCTGCAAAACAAAGCAGGCTTGCGTTGAGGACAACGGAAAAGGGATAACCGAGGAACAGCTTTTGCACATCACCGAGCCGTTTTACCGCACCGACATCGCCCGTTCACGCGCAGACGGAGGAGCGGGGCTCGGACTTGCGCTGTGCAAGAGGATCTGTGATTCTCATAATGCAGAGATGTCGTTTGAATCAACGCCCAACGAAGGAACAAAGGTCACCGTTTCTTTTACAAGTTGATTATATTTTGAAGATATTTCGTTTAAAAACAGCCTTTAAAATACCCGTAACACTTTACGGAGGTACAGAAATGAAAAACAACAAAAAAATCGCAGCGATCGCCTTTTGTATGGTGATTGCGGCAACGCTCCTCTTTTCGATCACCGCGTTCGCGATGTCCGACGTTTCGGACACAGAAAAAGAATTCGTTCCCGATGAATTCGAAAGCGCAATTCCGTCGGTTGAATTGGAAACCGCACCCGAATCGCAATCGGATATGCAAGCAAAATTCAACGAATTTATTTCGGTTGAAAATGACGGCAAAACAGCAATTCTTTTCTCTGACGAACAGTATGAAGCTCTTTTAGCTGTTCGTAACGGGGGCAAAAGAACCGCTCTTTCCTATGAGGAAGCTCTTTACCTTATCAACGATACGATCGGAATGTATTCGCAATATGAAGAAATCGTTATAAAAAGCGAAATGATCGATCTTCTCGGCCTTGAGTTTTATCTCGGCGGAAACAGCGGAATCATCGTTCCCGATGAAAACGATTACAGCAAAACGGTAAGAGATATCTATTCGCTTATTCTCTACCGCCTGTATTTGCACGATTCGGGATTCGCTTCGATGTATACTGGTCATCTTTGCATTCCCGAAAAAGCTGAATCCGAATTTTTGATTCTTTTCGAGGGCGACAAGCGTCTTGAATCGAAAGAATCCGACGGAACTCCTTGGATCACCAACGATTCGGTTTATTTCGTAAACAAGCGCATCTTCCTCCTTGCCTTTGACAACGGAAACGAGATCGGCGCAGATTACAACAATACCCTTATGAACAACTATATCAAATGGGCAGATGAGGATATGGCGGCGGAGCTTGCTCACCGCGGAGTCAAGCAGGATTTCGATTTTGAAGGCAATTCGCTTTCGGCGCCTATGCTCGTGATCGATATGCCGCTTGAAGGCGATAATATGTTCGTCAACTCCTACACTATCGATATCGTTACCCAAGCCGCTGACAGCCGCGACCGTCTTTACCCCACTCCCGAATTGGCTGCAGCAAAGCCCGAAGGATATTTCGACCGCATCCACTCCTTCCCGATACAAAGCATCACCGTGTCGATCGGTTTCCCCCATTTAGGCGCTGAACGTCACGAGGTTACAAAGGAAGAATTCGACAGTATCAAAGCGATTCTCGACAACGGAAAAGAATGGAGCTACGGCATCCATGTCGGCGACATCACAGCAAGATTTACCGTTGACCAATGCGGAATCAATTACTATAACGGTGCATTATATAACACCGAAACCGGAAGCTACCTCACCCTCACTTCCGAAGAAAACGAATTCATCGTTTCGTTGATCGAGAAATACAAATAGCGCGCCTTACAGCAAAAACCCGTCGGACAAATTATCCGACGGGTTTTTCTTTACCGTTTATTGTTTATTTAAAAGGATAACCTTCGGTGCAAGCAAGCTTTGCAATTTCCTTAAGAGCCGCAACGGTTGTCGCATTAAGACCTGCGGTGTAGGAAACGTCATCGAGATCGATACCCAAAAATTCGATAGCCATTACGCTTGCGATAAGATATGCGCCCGCGCCTTCGCCATGGTGCGAATTGTCGGTGTGGTGAAGCTCGATAGAGGGATACTTTTCATAGCAAAGGAGGAATGCATCCGAAACGTGTGCCTGCTTTTCGATATTGAAGTCCTTTGCAAGCTGGGTGTATGCATTATGGAGACGCTTGCCGCTAACGGGACGTTGAGAAGGATCGGTATTGGAGGAATAACGCTCGTAAAGGAGAAGCTCGGCATTCGGCTCTGCGCTTCTGAGATAAGGAACCAAAATGTCCAAAGCCGCCTTGGTATCTGCATAATCGCAATTACTGTTATCCTGAAGAACGATATAATCGTAATCCTTTTCGGCGATCTTGCTTCTTAAAAGCTTACCGCGCGTTTCGTCGTTTGCATCAGCAAACTGAGAAAGATAAGCGCTGCCGATACAACAATAGGTAACGTCGATTTCAACGTTTGCGGTTTCTGCGATAAACAAAAGCTTGTCGGGAACGTTGAAATAATAGGTTGCGCTGTTACCGATAAAGAGGAAGCTGATGGGATCGGATTCGGGATATTCTACCGCTTTTTCTGCCTTAATACCAAATGCTTCAACCTCGCTGACAAACATCCAGGTATAGGTGCCTGCAACGATTCTGTATTGAACGTAACGTGCGGTGAGGGTGTCTTCAAGCTCGAGAACACTTGCCACAACGCTTGTATCGTTTGTATCCTCGTGGAAGGTTACGCCGGCTTTATACCAATTATCTCCGTCGTTGGAAACCAAAACGCGAGCAAATGCAGGTGCGCCGATACCGTTGGAAAGCTTTTTACTTCCGAAATGAATGACGAATTTATCCAACTCATAAACGTCGCCAAGGTCAACGGTGATATCAACGTAACCGTTTGCGCGGTAATAATCGCCGCCGGTGTTAAACGCCATAAATGCCGCGTTCGAATACTTTCCGTCAGACGGAGGCTGAATGCCGTCTGTAGCCTCCTTATTGCCGGTATCGGGATAAGAAGGACCGTAGCTGGGATAGAGGGGTGCTTTATCGTAGGTCTTATTAAGCGCTACGTTCGTATAGGTAGGATCGTCCTTGATGCTTTGATCGTTATCGTTATCGCCCGATCCTGTGGAAACCTTGGGAATTTCAAACGTCTTCAAACAATGGCGCTTGATGAGGATATAATCGTATTTATCGATCTCGCCGCTTTTATTAACGTCGCCTCTTGCCATTTGGTCATCGTCAAAAGTAACGGTCTTGAGGCAATAACGCTTAACAAGAATATAGTCGTACTTGTCGATATCTCCGCTGCTGTTAACGTCGCCGTGGTAATACGAAAGCTCTTCGGTCGCTTGAGCGATTGTTGCAAATCCGGGCAAAACGCACATAGCAACGACCAAAAGAAGCATTAACAGTCTTTTTGCAAATTGTTTCATAGTGTTTCTCCTGTTCTTGGTTTTTAAAAGCAAACGCAGCAACCACCGATTGCTCCGTGTACTTCATCATATCACTTTATTAAAAAAATGTCAATGACAGAAAGCAACATTTTGCCATAAGCATAACAAAAGACTTCCGCCTTTAAACGCAGAAGTCTTTTTCGTGTTTTGATTATTTAAAATTATAGCCTTCGGTACAAGCGATCTTCGCTACGTCCTTGAGCGCCTTGACGGTTGCATCGTCAAGACCCGCGGTGTAGGTTACGTCATCGATATCAACGCCGAGGAATTCCGAAGCCAATACCAAGCCGATAAGGTATGCGCCTGCGTGGGAGTGGTGAGAGTTATCGGTGTGGTGAAGCTCGATAGAGGGATACTTTTCATAGCAAATAAGGAAAGCATCCGAAACGTGAGCGTGCTTTTCGATGTTGAAATCCTTTGCGATCTGTACGTAAGCGTTATGGAGACGCTTGCCGCTGATGGGACGCTGAGAAGGATCGGTGTTGGAGGAATAACGCTCGTAAAGCAGTAATTCTGCCTGAGGCTGAGACTTGGTAAGAATGGGAATGAGCTTATCCAAGCTGCTCTTTACAGAGGCGTAATCTGCGTTACTGTTATCCTGAAGAACGATATAATCGTATTTATCTGCCGCAAGCTTTTCGGTCAAAAGCTTGCCGTGAACAGAGGAAGGATCTGCAAAGTAAGAAAGATATGCGCTACCGATGGTGCAGTAGGTAGCTTCGATATTAAGGCCTGCGGATTCTGCGATAAAGGTGAGCTTATCGGGAACGCTGAAGTAATAGGTGGTGCTGTTACCGATCATAAGGATCTTGACAATATCCTCTGCGGGATATGCAACGGCCTTTTCAGCCTTGATACCGAATGCTTCAACCTCGCAAATGAACGCCCAACCGGGTGCGCCGACTACGATACGGTATTCAACGTAACGTGCAGTAACGGTTTCTTCAAGCTCAAGAGTGGTTGCAAGAACCGATTCGGTGGTGGTGTTCTTATGGCTTGTTGCGCCTGCGGTATACCATTCCTTACCGTCGTTGGAAACTCTGATACGAACGAATTCGGGAGTATAGATACCTGCGGCTGCAAACTTATCGGTTGCTACGTGAGCAACGAACTTGTCAAGCTCGTAAACTGCGCCAAGGTCAACTCTTACGTAAGCATAACCGTTGAAGCGATAAAAATCGGTATTGGAATTATAGCCCATAAACGCCGCATCGGAATAACCGCCTGTTGCGATCTTGCCGTCGGTCATAGTCTTGTTGCCTTCGTCGGGGTAGCTGGGACTGCTGCTGTTGGGGTGAAGGTCGGACTTTGTATAGGTCTTGTTAAGAGCTACGTTTGCGTATTCGGGATTATCTTTAATAGAAGTCACGGGATCCTCCGGTTTGCTGGATTCTTCGGGCTGGCTCGATTCCTCGGGTTCGCTCGATTCCTCGGGTTGACTTGATTCCTCGGGTTGACTTGATTCCTCGGGCTTGCTCGATTCTTCGGGCTTGCTCGACTCTTCGGGCTGACTCGATTCTTCGCCTTCGCTCGATTCGGTAGATTCGGTAGCGTCGCTCGATTCAGCGGTGCTCGAATTTTCGGTCACGGTGCTCGATTCATCAAGCTTGCTTTCTTCAGTCGCGCTCGATTCGGTTTTGCTTTCAGCCGCTTGGGAAGATTCTTCAACAGTTTCATCCTCACATCCGATAAACGATGCCGAAAGCGACAGCAAAAGAAGTGTTGCAACTATCGCACAAATAATTCTTTTCATAGTATCCTCCGAATTTTCGTATGCTATTATTATAGCTTATACGGTTTATTTGTCAAGCCATTTCTTAAGTTCCGCAACGAGCTTTTCGGCATCGCGCACGCCGATCTCATAAGCGGCTCTTACATTATCCGCATCGTGCTCCATTCTGCCGATTTTCAGCTCCTCGCTCGGGCGGATAACAAAAATCTCGCCGCTTTTTTCAAGCTCGTGTATATATTCAAGCGTTTGGTTATATCTTTCGTGCAGACCTATAAGCGCTTTGACGAATTCGGGGTATTTGCGGTATTTCAGCTTTGCAAAAGTGCCGTGCTCCTGCTTTTTAACGTAACCGTCGTGACGGGTAAGCACGACAACGTTCTTTTCATACCCCATCTCGCGGAATGCCTTTATCGGAATGCCGTCGCAGCAGCCGCCGTCGAGATATTTTTTGCCGTCAAGCTCGACGATTTTCGAAAAATAAGGAAGCGACGCCGAAGCACGAAGGTAATCGATATCGGCAAGCATATCGTTGATTTTGATATATTCGGCCTTGCCGCTTTCAAGATTGCTTACCGTAACGTAAAATTCGCTTTTCTGCGCCTTGAACGCTTCGTAATCATAAGGAACGAGCTTTTCGGGCAGATCGTGATAGGCAAATTGCACGCCGACGATATTTCCGGTCTTTAAAAAGCTTTTAAAGCTCATAAATCGCGGATCGTTGCAATATTTGGTGTAATAATCGATGCTTCTTCCCTTTTGGGAGGAAAGATAGGAGCATCCGTGCGCGGTGCCTGCCGAAACGCCGATAACGCCGTCGAACGAGATGCCGTGATCGAGAAAAACGTCAAGCACGCCTGCGGTGTAAATTCCGCGGAAGCCGCCGCCCTCCAATACCAAGCCCTTTTTCATTCAATACCTCGCA
>JAFYON010000094.1 GCA_017560145.1 Clostridia bacterium
AAAGGCGGTTCTTTATGTTGTTCTCGTTAAGAAGACGCGCAGTGTAATCGATAGCCTTGTCGCTGTTTGCACGTACGACAAGGAGATAGGGGCGTGAGCCTGTAGCGGTGAGCTTAATGATCGCAAATGCGGCAAGACCGATGAAAAGACAGCCGATTATCGTGATCTTATAGAAATGCGCACCTGCGGTGATACCTGCCGCAACCGACCAGAACATAAATGCCGTGTCGCTTGCATCCTTGATTGCGGTACGGAAGCGGATTATCGAAAGAGCACCGACCATACCGAGAGAAAGCGCGAGGTTGGAGGTAATGGTAAGAACTATCATTGCCGAAATGGGGGTGACGAGAAGCAACGTGACCTCAAACGTTCTGTTTCTCGAAACGCCGCGCAAGGTAAGGCGGTAGATAAGAAGGATGAAAAGTCCCGAAAGAAACGCTACGATAAGCGAAATAATGATGTCTGCAAGGGTGATTTCAGAGGAAAAGCCCTCTAAAACACTCTTTTTTATTGCGTCTAAAATACTCATTTTGTTTCTCCTTTAAAAATTATATCGTCGGTGCATTTCTGCAAAGTGCGTATTTTGAAACCGAAAGCTGAGCGCTGTTTGTTGCACACGCCTTGCGGATGAACGAGGGGCAGCGGTCGGAATATTTTATTTCCATAACTATCTGTCCGCGGTCGATTGCCGGCAAAGCGCGCTTTACGTTGCCGAAGAGCGTGTCGGTATCGGGAGGAAGCGAATCGATATTGACGTCAAACGTTACTCTTACGCCGAGCGAGGGCATAAAATACGCCTCACGGTCGTACCGTACCGAAATCGCGGGCTTGAACGCCTTTGCGCGCATTTCCGAAACGAGTCCGAAGCAAGCGCTGTCTTCGCTTATCGCTTCGCCCGAAACGATCTTGTCAAGCTCTTCCTTGGTGATTCTTGCCGAATGCTTTTCGGTAACGATTCCGCGCTTGGTTTTGCGCTCAAGACGGATAAATTCTCCGTTGCCGTCATAGGTGCGGATGCGGAATTTAATATGCACCGCGTTTCCGTCCTCCTTTTCGGCAAGCGCCGTGTCGTAAACATCGTCAAAATACATCGAGCAGATCGAATATCTGCCGTTTTTTCCGTTTGCGTCGGGCTGCATAAGCGCTCTTATGCGGCTTGAAATGATTGAATATTCCGAATAATTGATAAGGTATTTTTCTTCTCTTCGTTCAGCCATACTTATTGCACCCCCGTCAGATCGAACCCCAGCCCGAGCATTTCGCTGTCGGAAAGCTTGAAATAGGATTGAACGTATTTCACAACGTATTTCTCACGCGCGACGATGAACGAGCGCATGTTTTCAACCGAATTTTCCCAGGTTTCGTATTTTCTGTCCCAACGGGTGCAATCCTTGCCGATATCGTTGATTATCATATCGCGGAAGGTATCGACGTAGGCGTTGACGTTTTCGACAGTCCATATTTCGTTTAACTGATATGCAATTTCGCGGAGGAACTTTTCCTTGAATTCGGGGTTTTTAAGCAGAGCGTTTATAAGTCTTGTCGAAAACATATTCGCACTGCCGGTGCCCGCAGGGTCAAGGTGCTCGGAAACGGTGTTGTAGGATGCGGTGCGGAAGGATTGGTCCACGTCGTACATTATCCAACGCCATTTTCCGCCCTCGTAGGTGAAGAATCGTATGTTGCCGTTGTCTGTGTTGCAGATAACCATTTCGGCAACGATATAATCGATATAGTTTTCAATATCGATCTGCGACTTCATATAGTCGTAATATTCTTGATTTCTTAAATCGTGAGTGTGGGCATAGTTTACAAGCTCGGTATAAGCGGTGCTTGTCTTACCGTTTGCAACGGTAATATCTACCTCGCTTGCATCTACGTTGTAATGCCCCGCAATATAGTTTTCGTTAAGCTTTTCACGGATGAAGTAGAGCCCCCAATATTCGCCGTTGAGGTACAAAACCACGGGACGGCAGTTTTGCACGTCGATCCCGAGGAGATCGTGCGCCATCGAGGTGATGGT
>JAFYON010000095.1 GCA_017560145.1 Clostridia bacterium
CTTTCGGGCTGAATCTGATAAGAAGCCAGGGTAAGAACGCTAACCTCGCGTCCGCCGAAGTCGGTGCCTTCAGGAATGCCGGTATAGCCGTAAAAGCCCTTTGCGTCGTCGAATGAGTTTTCATCCTTTGCATCGGAATTTGCAGAGCCGCTTTCGGTAGCGACTGAGCTTTCGTTGACGTTGGTAGAAACGTCTTCACAAGCTGCAAAAACCGAGAACATCAATACTGCACAAAGCAACAAAGCGATTGTACGTAAGAAATTTTTCATAATTGGAACCTCGCTTTTTAATTTTGATGTAACATTATACATAAAAAATTTAAAATTGTCAACATGATGAATCCGCATTTTGAACAATCATAAACGATTCTGCGCGTGCGATCGGGTTAATTGTTTAATGACGGTAAAAAAGAGGACGAATTAACGTCCTCTTTTAAAGCGTTTATTTAGTTTTTGTTGTTCTTGAAGCCTTCAACGGTTGCTTCAATTTCAAGGATGGTCTGTTCATCGATTGCATCGTAAGCAGAAACGAAGGTGCCCAAAGCGCCCTTGCGGAGATCTGCGATGGTCTGCATCATCTTACCCCAACGGTACATTTCCGAAAGGTCGGGAACGCGGTTTTCCTTGATGAGGTCGAGCATTCTCATAGAGTCGTCATCGCGGGAGATCTGGTACTGAAGAGTTTGTTCAAAGTAGGTGTTGGTAAGCTTGCTGCGAGAAACTGCTGCGAGAGCTTCGATAAGGTAAACGGAAAGCTGAAGATCTTCTTCGTGAACGGAGGTGGGAATAGCTATACAGTTAGAGGTCCATGCGCCAACGTTGTTGGTGTAGTTGTCCTGAGTGTCATCGAACATGGGGCAGGGAAGAACACCGAAGTCGTCTTCCATAACGCGAACGGTATCCATTGCGCTGAGTGCGTTGAAGAGGAACAAGCATCTGCCGTCGATAAAGGTCTGGACTGCAGGGCTGCCGCTTTCGCTCTTCCAGTCGTCAGCAATGATCATACCGCCGGTAGGATCCTGAGCGAATTCCTGAGCCTTGTTAATAAGCGAAATGTTACGCTCGGTCTTAACGGTAAGAGCGGGATAACCTTCGCTATCGAGGGTGCAAACGTTTGCGCCACCGGAACGGAGGAGCCAGTAAATAACGTTGTGCTGTGCGGAAATGCCACAGGTGTCTTCGGGGTCGCAAATGAAGTCGTTGTTATCGTCCTTGTAAACCTTCTTGGACATTTCAAACATAACGTCCTGAGTCCAAGCCTTGTCGTCTACCATTGCGTATAACGAATCGTAGCCGTAGCCCTTTGCGAGTTCGTATTTCTTTTCGATTTCTTTATTGAAAATTATGCACATGGTGGAAGCAACGCTAACGGTGGTGATATCGCTCGATGCGAAATAGGTCTTGCCTGCGATGGTAACCGCGTCGTTGAATTCCTTGCACCACCAAGGCTGGCTAAGGTCAACAAGCTTGTTGAGGTCATAAAGAATACCGTCGGAAGCGAGCATAGCTGCTTCAGTAAGTGCGGGCATAATGAACGCGTAATCTGCTGTGTCGCTGATAGCGTCGTTCTGAACACGCTTGTAGAAGGGACCGCCGTAACGGGAGCCGGTTGCAATACCTTCTTCTACGATTTGGATATTCAAAAGCTCTTCGACCAAGCGGGTGCATTCAGCAGCGGCTGTGCCGACAACGGTCATATTTTCGGGATCGTATGTAGGGCTGCTTTCTGCCTGAATCTGATACTGAGCCAGGGTAAGAACGCTAACCTCGCGTCCGCCGAAGTCGGTGCCTTCGGGAATACCGGTGTAGCCGTAAAAGCCCTTGGTGTCATCAAACTTGCTTTCTTCTGTGCTTGTGTTGGAATCGGAAACGGAAGCACTTTCGGAGCCTGCATTGCTTTCGTTAACGTTGGTAGAAACGTCTTCACAAGCTGCAAAAACCGAGAACATTAATACTGCACAAAGCAATAAAGCGATTGTGCGTAAGAAGTTTTTCATAAACGAAACCTCGCTTTTTTAATTTTGATGTAACATTATACATAAAAAAACACAAAATGTCAAGAGCCTATTAATCAAAGTAACGTGATAAATAAAAAGAATATTTTATCAAAATAGCGTGCAAAACGATTGACAATTAAGGATTTAGGTGCTACAATACAATGAATATATTTTTTGTATCCTCGGAGGAAGCATTTATGTCTGTCAATAACCCTATATTCAAAGGAACTGCTACTGCACTTATCACCCCGTTCAAGGACGGCGCGGTTGATTATGCTGCACTTGAAAATATACTTGAATTCCAGATCAACGGCGGCATCGACGCTCTCGTTGTTTGCGGCACCACCGGTGAACCCGCAACGTTAGATGACGATGAACACAAGAAGGTTCTTGAATTTGCTATCGAAAAGGTAAACAAGCGCGTTCCCGTTATCGCCGGCACCGGCTCCAATAACACTCAGTACGCTATCGATCTTTCCCGTTTTGCAGAGCGCGCGGGTGCCGATGGCTTGCTTCTCGTTACCCCCTATTACAACAAATGCTCGCAAAAGGGTATCGTAAGCCACTTCAACACCGTTGCCGATTCGGTCAACATTCCCTGTATCGTTTACAACGTACCCGGCAGAACCGGCTTCTGCATTTCGGTCGATTCCTATAAGGAGCTTGCAAAGCACGAAAACATCGTTGCGACCAAGGAAGCAAGCGGCAACCTTCTTCTTATGATGGAGGTTCTCGAGGCTTGCGGTAACGATCTTGCAATGTACAGCGGCGACGATCAGCAGATCGTTCCCCTTATGTCCATGGGCGCTATCGGTGTTATCTCGGTATTCTCCAACATTATGCCTGCCGAGGCTCACCGCATCTCCAAGCTCTGCCTTGAGGGCGATTTCAAAACCGCCGCATCGCTTCAGCTTAAATATCTCCGCCTTATGAACGGCTTGTTTATGCAGGTCAACCCCATCCCCGTAAAGACTGCGGTTGCAAAGATGGGATTCTGCAATAACGAATTCCGTATGCCCCTTTGCCCGATGGATGCATCCGACGATGAAAAGCTCTTCGCACTTATGCGTGAGCAGGGTCTTATCAAGTAATATAATATAAGGAAACCGATTATGAAGATCATACTTAACGGCGCCTGCGGCAGAATGGGCAAGGAAATAATTGCCTCTGCAAAGAAAAACGGTGTGGAGATCGTATCCGCCGTCGATAAATTCGGCACCCCCGATTTCAACGATATCCCGTTTTATACCTCTCTTTCGGAGGTTAAGGAATCCGCCGACGCTCTTATTGATTTCACAAACCATACCGCTCTGCCCGAGATCTGCGAATTTGTCCGCAAGAGCGGCATCCCCTGCGTTATCGCCTCCACCGGTCATACTGAAAGCGAGCGCGCAATGATGACCGAGCTTGCGAATGATTTTGCGGTCTTCTTTTCGCGCAATATGTCGCTCGGTATCAATCTGCTTACCGATCTTTGCAGAAGCGCCTATACCGCTTTCGGCGGCGATTGCGACGTTGAAATTATCGAAAAGCACCACCGCAACAAGCTCGATGCACCCAGCGGCACCGCGCTTATGATCGCAGAGGGAATAAAGGAGCTTATGCCCGAGGATACCGAATTTGTCACAGACAGATCCTCGCGTCGCTGCGTACGTCCCCAAAACGAGATCGGCATTTCCTCGATCCGTTGCGGCGGAATTTTCGGCGAGCACGAGGTCATATTGAGCCGAAACGGCGAAACGTTAAGCATCAAGCACGTAGCCGAAAACCGCGCCTTGTTTGCAGACGGCGCACTTAAAGCGGCTGAATATATCGCAAAAAAACAAAAGGGACTCTATTCGATGAAGGATCTTCTTTCGGAATCGGCTTCTGCTCCCACAAAATAAAAATGCAACTTTACATTTCATAAATTGCAAAAATATCACCAAAAACGCGTTCGGGCGTGAATAAAATGCAAGAAAAATGCAACAAGATTTAAAAATGTTGCATTTTTTATTGACAATGTGCATTTTGATTGGTATAATTGCAGGAAATGGAAGGACGGATACTGTTATGAATAATAAATTGAATATCGAAACGCTTGCAAAGGATCTGACCGAAAACAGCGCTTTCGATGAACAACTGCATATAAAATACGGCGTAAAGCGCGGACTTCGTAATCCCGACGGCACGGGTGTGCTTGCGGGCATCACGAAGGTAAGTAACGTACACGGCTACGTTATAAACGAATACGAGCGAGTCCCCTGCGAGGGCGAGCTCTTTTACCGCGGTATAAACATTAACGATATCGTTGAAGCTACCGACCGCAACGACCGTTTCGGTTACGACGAGGCATCCTGGCTTCTTCTTTTCGGCTCGCTTCCCACCAAAAACGAGCTTGATTTTTACGATACCTTAATGGATGAATACAGCGATCCGCCCATGTCCTTTATCGAGGATATGATCATGCGCGCGCCCAGCCCCGATATTATGAACAAGCTGGCAAGAAGCGTTCTCGCTCTCTACAGCTATGACGATAACCCCGACGATAATTCGGTTGACAACGTGCTTCGTCAATCGCTTATGATAATCGCGCGTATGCCGATGATAATGACCGCGGCATATCAGGTCAAAAAGCGCTATTACGATAACGAAAGCTTCTTCCTCCACTCTCCGATCCCCGGACAGAGCATGGCGGAAAACATCCTTTCGATGCTCCGCTTCGACCGTCAGTTCACCCGTGAAGAGGCAAAGCTTCTTGACAAATGCTTGATCCTCCACGCAGAGCACGGCGGCGGTAACAACTCCACCTTCGCGGTACGTGCTCTTACCTCCTCGGGTACCGACACTTTCTCGGCTATCGCCGCAGGTATCGGCGCGCTCAAGGGTCCCCGTCACGGCGGCGCGAACATCAAGGTTGTAAAGATGCTCGACGATATCAAGGCGAACGTCGGCGATTATAAGGACGAAGAGGAAATCGCTGCTTATCTCAGAAAGCTTCTCAACAAGGAAGCGGGCGACAGAAGCGGTCTTATCTACGGTATGGGTCACGCGGTCTACACCTTGAGCGACCCCCGTGCAACCCTTCTTCGCAAGGCGGCAGAGGAGCATTGCGATATGTTCGGTATGCGTGAGGATTTCGATATCCTCCACACAGTTGAAAAATTGGCGCCCGAGCTTTTGCAGAACAAAATGCATTACGGCAACGCTATCTGTGCAAACGTCGACCTCTATTCGGGTCTTGTTTACCGTATGCTCGGCATCCCTCAGGAGCTCTTCACCCCGTTGTTTGCGATCGCGCGTCTTTCGGGCTGGTGTGCACACCGTCTTGAGGAGATCATCACCTGCCGTCGCATAATGCGTCCCGCATACCGTACCTTCCACGGCAGATTGCCTTATATCGAACTTGAAGACAGAAAGGATAATTTCTAATGTCCGGACTTACAATAGCTCAGAAAATAATCAAAGCTCACCTTGTAGAGGGCGAAATGATCAAGGGCTCGCCCATCGGGCTCCGTATCGACCAAACCCTTACTCAGGACGCAACCGGTACTATGGCATACCTCGAATTCGAGGCTATGGGTATTCCGCGCGTTAAAACCGAGCT
The DNA here is from genome assembly GCA_017560145.1 of Clostridia bacterium. Taxonomy (GTDB): domain Bacteria; phylum Bacillota; class Clostridia; order Oscillospirales; family CAG-382; genus Coliplasma. The sequence goes on from JAFYON010000095.1 coordinate 5,583, forward strand.
TTCGGTTGCATATATCGACCACAATACTCTCCAGAACGGCTTTATGAACGCCGACGACCATCTTTATATCCGCACCTGCGCGAAAAAGTACGGTCTTTATTTCTCACGTCCCGGTAACGGCATCTGCCATCAGGTCCATCTCGAGCGCTTCGGCGTTCCCGGCAAAACCCTTATCGGCTCGGACAGCCACACTCCCACGGGCGGCGGCTTGGGTATGCTTGCCTTCGGTGCAGGCGGTCTTGACGTTGCCGTTGCAATGGGCGGCGGCGCGTATCACATCACCATGCCCGAAATGGTTCGTGTAAATCTTACCGGTAAATTAAACGACTGGGTGTCTGCAAAGGACGTTATTCTTGAGGTTCTCCGCCGTCTTAGCGTAAAGGGCGGTGTCGGCAGAATTATCGAATACGGCGGAGAGGGTGTAAAGACTCTCACCGTTCCCGAAAGAGGCACTATAACCAATATGGGTGCCGAGCTTGGCGCAAGCACCTCGGTGTTCCCCTCTGATGAAAACACCCGTCTTTTCCTTGCGGCGCAGGGAAGAGAGGATCAATATGTTGAATTAAAGGCGGATGAGGACGCGGTTTACGATCTCGTTATCGATATCGACCTTTCGTCGCTCGTTCCTGCCGCTGCTTGTCCTCACAGCCCCGATAACGTTAAGTCTATCGAGGAGATCGGCAGCATCAAGGTTGATCAGGTTTGTATCGGCTCCTGCACCAACTCCTCTTACGTAGACCTTATGAAGGTCGCATATATCCTCAAGGGCAAGACCGTTCACGATAACGTAAGCCTTTCCATCGCGCCCGGCAGCAAGCAGGTTTATAATATGCTTGCAGAAAGCGGTGCGCTTTCCTGGATGATCGATGCAGGCGCAAGAATTCTTGAATCTGCGTGCGGTCCCTGTATCGGTATGGGTCAGTCGCCTCAATCGGCAGGCGTTTCTCTGCGTACCTTCAACCGCAACTTCCTCGGAAGAAGCGGCACCAAGGACGCTCAGGTATATCTCGTAAGCCCCGAAACCGCGGCGATCTCCGCGCTTACCGGCGTGCTTACCGACCCAAGAACTATCGGTGAAATGCCCGAATTCCAAATGCCCGCAAGATTTATGATAAACGATAATATGGTCATCAAGCCTGCAACGGTTGAGGAGGCTGTTAACGTAGAGGTCGTTCGCGGCCCCAACATCAAGCCCTTCCCCGAAAGCAGACCCGTTGAGGACACTATCGATTGCGAATGCATTCTCAAGGTCGGCGATAATATCACCACCGACCACATTATGCCCGCAGGCGCAAAGATCCTGCCCTATCGCTCCAATATTCCTTATCTTTCGAACTTCTGCTTCGAGGTGTGCGATGAGGAATTCCCCGCACGCGCAAAGGAAAAGAACGGCGGTATCATCATCGGCGGCGAAAACTACGGTCAGGGCAGCTCGCGTGAGCACGCGGCGCTCGTTCCCCTTTACCTCGGCGTGAAGGCGGTAATCGCAAAGAGTTTTGCAAGAATCCATGCGGCAAACCTTGTAAACGCAGGTATTCTTCCTCTTACCTTTGCAAATGCTTCTGATTACGATTCGATCGCGCTTGGCGATAAGCTAAAGATCGACGACCTTAGAAATTGCATCAAAGAGGGAAGAGAAATCACCCTAAATGTAAACGGCAAGGATATCAAGCTCGTTTCCTCGCTTTCCGACCGCGACAGAGATATAATCCTCGCAGGCGGACTGTTGGAATTTACTAAACTTTAAAGCTTTTTGGAGATTCTTAAGAACCTTTTTTCAAAAAGGTTCTTAAGGTCCGTAGTGTCTGAAAAAGGAGAATAAAAATGGCAAAGATTCAAATGAAAACGCCGCTCGTCGAAATGGACGGCGACGAAATGACAAGAATAATCTGGCAACAGATAAAGGATATTCTTCTTAACCCTTATATAGATCTTAAGACCGAATATTACGATTTGGGACTCGAGCACCGTAACGAAACCGACGATCAGGTTACCGTCGATTCGGCAAACGCAACCCTTAAATACGGCGTTGCCGTAAAGTGCGCAACCATCACTCCCAACGCGGCAAGAATGACCGAGTACAACCTCAAGGAAATGTGGAAGTCCCCCAACGGCACTATCCGTGCGATCCTCGACGGTACCGTTTTCCGTACCCCGATCATCGTAAAGGGCATTCCTCCCTACGTTCGCAACTGGACGAAGCCTATCTCTATCGCACGTCACGCTTACGGCGATATTTACAAGGCAACCGAATTAAAGGTCGATGCCGGCTGTAAGGCAGAGCTTGTCGTTACCGATAAGGACGGCAACGAAACCCGTGCGCTTATCCACGATTTCAAGACCGACGGCATCATCCAAGGCGTGCACAACCTTGAAAAGAGCATTCAGGGCTTTGCAAGAAGCTGCTTTAACTATGCGCTCGATATGAAGGTCGACCTTTGGTTCTCCACCAAGGATACGATAAGCAAAAAATACGATCACACCTTCAAGGATATCTTTGCCGAAATTTACGAGGCTGAATATAAAGCGAAATTCGAAGAAGCGGGAATAGAATATTTCTATACCCTTATCGATGATGCGGTTGCTCGCGTTATTCGTTCCGAGGGCGGCTTTATCTGGGCTTGTAAGAATTACGACGGCGACGTTATGAGCGATATGGTATCCACCGCTTACGGCTCGTTGGCAATGATGACGAGCGTGCTCGTTTCTCCCGACGGAATCTATGAATACGAGGCTGCACACGGCACCGTTCAGCGCCACTATTACAACCACCTCAAGGGCTTGCCCACCTCCACGAACTCGGTTGCAACCATTTTCGCTTGGACGGGTGCTTTAAGAAAGCGCGGCGAGCTTGATGAAATTCCCGAGCTTTGCGAATTTGCCGACAAGCTCGAGCGTGCTTGTATCGATACGATCGAATCGGGCGTTATGACAAAGGACCTTTACCTTATTTCCACGCTTGAAAACAAAACTCAGGTGAATACCACCGAATTTTTGGAAGCGATCGCTTCAAGACTTTAATAACTCATTAAGCCCCGACGGATCACCGTCGGGGTTGACTTTTGTAATAATATGTGGTATAATTCTCAAAATATTATTGCCACGGAGGATCGTCGTGGATATTCAGGATATATTTACAATATGTAATATCGTGCTTACCTCAGCGTTTGTCGTTTGCTATATATACCAGTTCTTCTATATTTTTTGGGTGTTTCTCGGAAAAGATAAATCGCAACCGGTGCAAAGCGACAAGCTTAATAAATTCGGCGTTATAATCAGCGCTCGTGATGAAGAAAACGTTATCGGACACCTTCTTGAAAGCATCAACCGTCAGGATTATCCCAAGGAGCTTATCAAGATATTCCTTATTGCCGATAACTGCTCGGACAATACCGCTCAGGTCGGCAGAGACCACGGCGCAATAGTCCTCGAGCGTAACAATAAGGAGCTTATCGGTAAGGGCTATGCGCTCGATTTCCTTTTCAAAAAGCTTATCGCCGAAAAGGACGATTGCGACGCCTATATCGTTTTCGATGCAGACAACCTTGTCGATAAAAACTTCGTCAAGGAAATGAATATTAATTTCAACCGCGGATATAAGGCTCTTACAAGCTACCGTAACTCCAAAAACTACGGTACAAACTGGATCTCCGCAGGCTATTCGCTCTGGTTCCTTCGCGAGGCAAAATACTTAAACCACGCAAGAATGCGCTTTAACACCTCATGTGCGATCTCGGGTACGGGCTTCTGTATCAGCCGCGAAATTATCGAAAGCAACGGCGGTTGGCCCTATCATTTGCTTACCGAGGATATCGAATTTTCAACCGATATGGCGGTTCGCGGTGTTAAGATCGGTTACAGCGGCGGCTCGATCGTTTACGATGAACAGCCCGAAACCTTCAAGCAATCCTGGAATCAGCGTCTGCGCTGGTCCAAGGGCTTCTATCAGGTGTTCGGTAAATACGGCGGAAAGCTTTTCAAGGGCATTTTCAAGGGTAAATTCGCTTGCTACGATATGCTTATGACGATTTTCCCTGCGCTTATGTTCACCATTCTTTCGCTTTGCTGCTGCATCGCGGAATTCATCTACGGTATGACGATATTCAGCGATTATCCCGAATTTTCGGTGTTCTTTGAATTCTGTCTGGTTCCCGTGCTTTATTTCTGCTCGATAATTTATATGCTTATATTTATTGTCGGCTTTATCACGCTTATTACCGAATGGGACGTTATCGACTGTCCTCCCGGTAAGATAATCAAGTATCTCTTCACCTTCCCGATATTTATGCTTTCCTATTGCCCCATCGCAATAGCGGCAATCTTCAAAAAGGTTGAATGGACTCCCATCAAGCACAGCGTAACCAAATCTATCGACGACGTTCAGGTAACGTCCGAAGAGGAAGAATAAATACTTTAAGTCCGAGGCACTTTGCTTCGGACTTATCTTTTTTCTGTTCTCGAACATTTGTTCTTGACAAACATTTGTTCGAGTGGTATTATATCAATAAGAATTAAAAGGGAAGTGAAGCGAAATGTATATGGGCTACGGTGACGGCTCGGCGTTGATGAGAACGTCGAACTTTCACGAAAAATCGAAAAACGAAGGGGATAAAAGGGTTCGCACGATATTGCATTGCGATGCGAATTCTTTTTTTGCCTCCTGCGAAACGGCAATAAGGCCCGAATATGCATCCGTGCCGATGGCGGTATGCGGAAGCGTCGAGGAACGGCACGGTATCGTGCTTGCCCGTAACGAGCTTGCAAAAAAATACGGTGTCACCACCGCCGAGCCGGTCTGGCAGGCAAAGCAAAAGTGCCCCTCGCTCGTTACCGTCCGCCCGACTTACGGGCTTTATTCCGAAATGTCGGAAAAAATGAACAAGATCTTTTACGATTATACCGACCGTGTCGAGCCGTTTGGGATCGACGAAAGCTGGCTCGACGTAAGCGGCAGCTTCAAGCTTTTCGGAAGCGGAAAAAGCATTGCCGACAGTATCCGCAAAAGAATAAAGGAGGAGCTTAATATAACGGTTTCGGTCGGCGTCTCCTTTAACAAGGTCTTTGCCAAGCTCGGAAGCGATATGAAAAAGCCGGATGCAACGACGGTCATCCCGTGTGAGCGCTTTGTCCCGATAGTCTGGCCTCTGCCGGTTTCGGATCTGCTCTTCGTCGGCTCGTCGACCCAAAGATCGCTTAACCGTATCGGGGTTTATACCATCGGCGACCTTGCCTGCTGCGATGAAAAGGTTATTCGGAACAACCTTGGGAAAAACGGAATTTTGCTCCGTGAATTTGCGCGCGGCAACGACCGCTCCGAGGTCACCGTAAGCGGCTATGAGCCAACACCGAAATCGGTAAGCAACGGTATGACCTTTCGCGAAAACCTTAAAACGGGCGAGGATATCTCCTTTGCCGTAACCTATCTTTCGATGTCCGTTGCCGAAAGGCTAAGACGGCATAAGCTTTGCTGCAACAATATTTCGGTAACCGTAAGATTGCCCGACCTTACCTCGTTTTCGCATTCGGCGCCGCTTTCCCATCCAACCTGTCTTTACAGCGAAATTTCAAAAGCCGCGCTTTCGCTCGTCTATGCAAAAAAGGCGTTTTGGGAGGAGATATATTCGGTGACCGTCCACGCCGAAAAGCTGACCGTCGAGGGCGATTTCGGCTATCAGCAAAAGCTCTTTCCCGAAGCATGGGAGCAAAAATACGCTAAAAGTCATTCGCTTGAAGCGGCGGTCGATTCCATCCGCGAGCGGTTCGGAAGAAGCGCTGTCAAAATAGCCTCCGCCATAGACAACCGATTGGTGTAAAAAATTAAAAAATTCATTATATCCCCTTTTAATTTAAAGGAAAATGTGATATAATAATACGATTTACAAGAAAAATCATTCAAATCTCAAAAAAGGGGGCGTTTTTGTATGGATAAGTTCGATCTCGTGTCTGATTTTGCACCTACGGGCGACCAGCCTGAGGCAATAGACGCGCTTGTTTCGGGCATCAACAGCGGCGACCGCGATCAAACTCTTATCGGCGTTACCGGTTCGGGTAAAACCTTTACAATGGCAAACGTTATCGCACGTGCAAACCGCCCTGCGATAATTTTAGAGCCCAATAAAACTCTGGCAGCTCAGGTCTGCTCGGAAATGCGTGAATTCTTTCCGAACAACGCGGTCGAGTTCTTTGTGTCCTATTACGATTACTATCAGCCCGAGGCATACGTGCCCGGCAAGGACGTTTATATCGAAAAGGACGCCGCCGTCAATAACGAAATCGATAAGCTCCGCCATTCGGCAACGAGCGCGCTTTTCGAAAGGCGCGACGTCATAATCGTCGCATCTGTAAGCTGCATCTATTCGTTGGGTGACCCCGAGGAATACGCACAACAGGTGCTTTCCATTCGCCGCGACTCGACGTTCGCGCGCGATGACGTCATCAAGCGCCTCGTCGCGCTTCAGTATGCAAGAAGCGATATCGGATTCGAGCGTAACAATTTCCGCGTGCGCGGTGACGTGCTCGATATTTTCCCGTCAAACACCGATACCGACGCCGTGAGAGTCGAATTTTTCGGCGACGAGGTCGACAGAATATGCAAGATCAACGTTGTCACGGGCGAGGCGGTTGCCGATATGTCGCACGTTGCAATATATCCCGCATCGCACTACGTTACCTCGTCGGAAACGCGCAAAAAGGCGCTCGACGATATAATTGCCGAGCTTGACGAAAGAATAGCGTTTTTTGAGAGTCAGAATAAATTTATCGAGGCACAACGCATCCGCGAGAGAACGATGTTCGACGTCGAGCAGATACGCGAGATCGGATTTTGCAACGGTGTCGAAAACTATTCACGCGTGCTTTCGGGACGTGAGCCGGGAAGTGCGCCCTATACTCTTCTCGATTATTTCCCCTCGGATTATCTCGTGTTCGTCGATGAAAGTCACGTAATGCTTCCGCAGATACGCGGTATGGCGGCAGGCGACCGCGCAAGAAAGCAAAATCTTATCGATTACGGCTTCCGCTTGCCCTCCGCTTACGATAACCGTCCGCTCGTTTTCGATGAATTCGATGAAAAGCGCGGACAAACCGTTTACGTCAGCGCAACTCCAAAGGAATACGAGCGCAACCTTTCCACCCGCCTTGTCGAGCAGATCATCCGTCCCACGGGCTTGCTCGATCCTATCGTCGAGGTCCGCCCGACCAAGGGTCAGATCGACGACCTCGCAGGGGAGATCCGCATCCGCGCCGCAAGGAAGGAGCGCGTTTTAGTCACAACTCTTACAAAGAAAATGGCAGAGGATCTTACCGAATTCTTCGAGCTTTCGGGAATCCGCTCAAGATATATGCACTACGATATCGATACGATGGAAAGAATGGACATCCTCCGCGGTCTTCGTGCAGGTGAATTCGACGTTCTCGTCGGAATAAATCTGCTTCGCGAGGGTCTTGACCTTCCCGAGGTATCGTTGGTTGCCATCCTCGATGCCGATAAAGAGGGCTTTTTGCGAAGCGAAATTTCGCTCGTGCAGACGATCGGACGTGCCGCACGTAACGCCGAGGGCACGGTCATAATGTATGCCGATACCGAAACCGGCTCGATGAAGCGCGCGATAGACGAAACAAACCGTCGCCGCCGTATTCAGCAGGCATATAACGAAAAGCACGGCATCACGCCCAAAACCATCGTCAAGGATATCCGCGCTCCCATCGAGATAACCTCGAAGAAGGAAGCCGAAAGAATAGAAAAGAACAAAAACCTCAGCAAGGAAGAAAAGAAGAAGCTTATCGATAAGCTCACCGCAGAAATGAAGCGCGCCGCAAAGGATCTCGATTTCGAAACGGCGGCATTCATCCGCGACAAGATAAGAAGATTGATGTAGCAGGAGAAAACTATGTCGGACAAAATCGTTGTAAAGGGCGCACGCGTCCACAATTTAAAAAATATCGACGTTACCATTCCGCGTGATAAGCTCGTTGTTTTCACGGGGCTTTCGGGCTCGGGCAAATCGAGCCTTGCCTTCGATACCCTTTATGCCGAGGGACACAGAAGATTCGTCGAATCGCTTTCGTCCTATGCGAGAATGTTTCTCGGACAGCTCGACAAGCCCGACGTTGATCTGATTGAGGGCTTGTCCCCCGCAATTTCCATAGACCAGAAAACCACCTCGCGCAATCCCCGTTCCACGGTAGGCACCGCGACCGAGATTTACGATTATCTCCGCTTGCTCTATGCCCGTATCGGCGTGCCGCACTGTCCGATCTGCGGCGAGGAAATAAAACAGCAATCGATCGACGAGATAGTTGCGCGCGTGTGCGAGCTGCCCCAAGGCACCCGTTTTATGGTGCTTGCGCCCGTCGTTTCGGCGCAGAAGGGTATGCACGAAAAGGTGTTCGAAAGCGCGCGTAAAAGCGGCTACGTCCGTGTGCGCGTCGACGGCAATATGTATGACCTTTCCGAAACGATAAGCCTTGATAAAAATATCAAGCACGATATCGATATAATCGTTGACCGTCTTGTAATGAAGGGCGAGGAAATGCGCTCGCGCCTTGCAGAAAGCCTTGAAACGGCATCCAAGCTTGCAAACGGTATAATAAAGATACTTCTCCCCGACGCGGCGGAGGATAACGAAATCATCTTTTCCCAAAACTATGCGTGTAAGACCCACGGCATCTCCGTCGGTGAGCTTACACCCCGTATGTTCTCCTTCAACAATCCGTCGGGCGCTTGTGAGGCTTGCGGCGGCTTGGGAGAAAATAACGTATTTTCCGAAGAAAAGCTTATCCCCGATAAAAGCCTTTCGCTCTTCGGCGGCGCAGTGATATGCAACGGCTTTAAAAGCGCCGAGCCGGGCGGATATTTCGCCGAGCTTATCAATTCGGTCGGCAGATATCACGGCTTCGACGTTCACACGCCCATCCAAAACTACTCCGATGAAGCCTTTAACATCCTTATGTACGGCAACAAGCGTAAGCGCAAATCGGTTTCCGAGCCCTCCTTCAAGGGCATTATCGGTATGATCGACCACCGCTATAAAATGGGCGGCGGATATGAGGTGCGCGAATATTACGAGCAGTTTATGGATTATATCCCTTGTCCCGAATGTCAGGGCAAGCGTCTTAAAAACGAATCTCTCGCGGTTACGGTCGGCGGATTGAATATTTCCGACCTCTGTGCAAAATCGGTCATCGACGTCCGCAAGTTCTTTGCAACGCTCAAGCTCAGCCAAACCGATGCCGAGATAGCAAAAGAGATATTAAAGGAGATCAACGCCCGTCTTTCCTTCCTCGAAAACGTAGGTCTCGGCTACCTCACGCTCTCGCGCAAGGCAGGCTCGCTTTCGGGCGGCGAGGCACAGCGTATACGTCTTGCAACTCAAATAGGCAGTGCACTTGTCGGCGTTATGTACGTGCTTGACGAGCCGAGCATCGGCTTGCATCAGCGCGATAACCAAAAGCTTATAAACACTCTTAAAAAGCTCCGTGATATCGGCAATACCGTGCTCGTTGTCGAGCACGACGAGGAAACCATCGAGGAAGCCGATTTTATAGTGGATATCGGTCCCGGTGCAGGCATCCACGGCGGCAACGTGATATTCACGGGCACCCCCGCACAGATAAAGAAATGCAAGGAATCCGTCACGGGTCAGTACCTTTCGGGCAAAAAGGCGGTTTCCATCCCCACAACGCGCAGAAAGGGCAACGGCAGCTTTATTACCGTTGTTGGCGCAAGGGAAAACAACCTAAAGGATATCGACGTCACCTTCCCCTTGGGCAAGCTCGTTTGTGTTACCGGTGTTTCCGGCTCGGGCAAATCGAGTCTTGTCAACGCCGTGCTCTATAACACTCTCGCCCGTAAGCTCGGCAAGCTTTCGGTGCTTCCCGGCAAGCATCAGGAGATCGTCGGTGCCGACGATATCGACAAGATAATCCAGATCGACCAATCGCCGATCGGACGCAATCCGCGCTCCAACCCCGCAACCTATATCGGACTTTTCAACGATATCCGCGCGGTGTTCGCCTCCACCCCCGAAGCCCGTGCACGCGGCTATAACGACGGCAGATTTTCCTTCAACGTCAAGGGCGGCAGATGCGAGGCTTGTAAGGGCGACGGTACGCTTACCATCGAAATGCACTTCCTGCCCGACGTTTACGTCACCTGCGACGTATGTAAGGGAAGAAGATACAACCACGAAACTCTCGAGATAAAATACAAGGGCAAGTCCATCTACGACGTGCTCGAAATGACCTGCGACGAGGGTAGGGAATTCTTCGAAAATTACCCCTCCATCAAGCGCAAGCTCGATACGATGTGCGACGTCGGATTGGGATATATCAAAATAGGTCAGCCCTCGACGACGCTTTCGGGCGGCGAGGCACAGCGCGTTAAATTGGCAAACGAGCTTTCACGCCGTGCAACGGGCAAAACCCTTTACGTGCTCGACGAGCCTACCACGGGCTTGCATACCGATGACGTAAACAAGCTTGTAAGCGTTTTGCAAAAGCTTGTCGATGCAGGTAACTCGGTAATCGTTATCGAGCATAATCTCGACCTTATAAAGACCGCCGACTATATCATCGATATGGGTCCCGACGGCGGCGATGCAGGCGGCAGAGTCATTGCAAAGGGCACTCCCGAGGAGGTTGCCGCAAACGAAGACAGCTATACGGGACTTTATTTAAGAGATAAACTCAAGAATCTGTAAATTGGAGAAATAAAAGTGAGTAATTACGAAAAATACGCACCTCTGCTTGAATGCGTTGAAAAGCCGGGCAGATACGTCGGCGGAGAATATTCGTCGGACGTTCCCGACTGTAAAAATGCCGACCTTCGAGTCTGCTTCTGCTTCCCCGATATTTACGAGATAGGTATGTCCAACCTCGGTATGAAAATACTTCAGGGCAACTTCAATAACAGCGGATATATCTGCTGCGAGCGAAGCTATATGCCTTGGCCGGATATGCGTGATCAGCTTATAAAGCATAACCTTCCGCTCTATGCGCTCGAAAGCGGCGATGCGATAAATGTGTTCGATATCGTTGCCTTCACGCTTCAGTACGAGCTTTCCTATACGAACGTTATCGCAATGCTCGGCTTGGGCGGGATCCCTCTTCTTTCCAAGGACAGAGGCGAAGCCGATCCGATAATCATCGCCGGCGGTCCCTGTGCCTACAACCCCGAGCCTATCGCCGATTTTATCGATATCTTTTCGATAGGAGAGGGCGAAGAGGCTCTGCTTGAGCTTACCGCGCTTATCAGAGATTGCAAAAAGCAGGGAGTAAGCAGGGAAGAAACGCTTTTCCGCGCTTCTCAGCTCAAGGGCTTTTACGTTCCCTCGCTTTATACGGTCGAATATAACGGTGACGGAACAATTTCCTCGTTTGCACCCAACCGCGAAGGCGTTCCCGCAACGGTAACCAAGCGTATTATCGAGGACCTCGATAAGGCGTATTTCCCCTGCAAGTGTGCGGTTCCCTTCCTTGAAACGGTTCATGACCGCGTAATGCTCGAGGTCTTCCGCGGATGCATTCGCGGATGCCGCTTCTGTCAGGCAGGTATGATCTACCGCCCCTACCGTGAAAAATCGCCTGAGGTGCTTAACGAAAACGCGCGTGCCTCGATCGACCATAGCGGCTATTCCGAAATCTCGCTTACCTCGCTTTCGATCAGCGACTATACCCACCTCCGCGAGCTTATCAACAGTCTTTTGGAATGGACCGACGATAAAAAGGTCAACCTTTCGCTTCCCTCGATGAGAATCGATAATTTCTATGAGGAGCTTCTCGAAAAGATCTCGTCCGTTCGTAAGAGCGGTCTTACCTTCGCGCCCGAGGCAGGCACCCAAAGGCTTCGCGACGTTATAAACAAGAACATAACCGAGGAAGAGATCATTTCGGCTTGCGAAAAGGCGTTTGACGGCGGAAGAAGCAGCCTTAAGCTTTACTTTATGAACGGTCTTCCCACCGAAACCGATGAGGATATCAAGGGTATCGCATCGCTCGGTCAGAATATCGTCGATACATATTACTCCAAAAAACGCTTTGGCGGCGGCAGAGGCGTTAACGTTACCGTAAGCGTTTCCTGCTTCGTGCCCAAGCCCTTCACCCCCTTCCAATGGGAGCCTCAGGATAGCCTCGAGGAGCTCGAGCGTAAGCAAGCGCTTCTTCGCTCGGCGATCACCACCAAAAAGATCTCCTACAAATATCACGATGCACGCGTGTCGCGCATCGAGGCGGTTTTCGCACGTGGCGACAGAAAATTGGGCGCGGCTCTGCTCGAAGCATATAACCGCAATATGATGCTCGACGGCTGGGACGAATATTTCAGCTATGATAAATGGATCGACGTGTTCGAATCCTGCGGCATCGACCCTGCATTCTATGCAAACCGCCGCTTCGGTATCGACGAAATACTTCCTTGGGACTTTATCGATATCGGCGTGACCAAAAAGTTTATGAAGCTCGAATATACACGCTCGCTCAATGCAGAAACCACTCCCGATTGCCGCACAAAGTGCTCGGGCTGCGGTGCAAAATCGCTCTGCAACGGCAAATGCGTTTGCGACGGAGGTAACGAAAATGGCTGATATCCGCGTATGCTTTACAAAGCTCGGTAATTTAAAATATATCTCCCATCTCGACCTTCAGCGTGCGATCCACAGAATGCTCGTAAGAAGCGGTCTTCCCATTTCCTACAGCGAGGGCTTTAATCCCCATCCCCGTCTTAATATCGCGCTTCCGCTTTCTATCTATCAAGAAGGCGAAAGGGAGCTTTGCGATTTCCGTGTGACCGAGGATGTCGACGTGCAGACTATAAAGGAAAAGCTTCAGTCTGCCGCATTCCCGGGGCTCGATATCGTTTCGGTCGAGGTTGCCGACAGAAAGCTTGCAACAAAGCGCGCAGTATGGCGTCTTGTGCTTGAAACCGATATCACCTCTTGCGAGTTTGAAAGTGCGCTTAGCGGCGAAATGAAGGTCGTCAAGCGCTCGAAGACGGGCGAAAAGACCGTCGACATCTCGCCTATGGTAAAATTTGTTTCCTGCGAGTCGGAAAACGGCTTCATGGTACTTCGCGTAGAGCTTAACGCCGCAGGCAACGATTACCTCAATCCCTCTTACGTGGCGGCGTTCTTCGGCGACCGCGTAAAAATCAAAAGAGTCGTTCGCGAGAATATTATATTTTAACAATTTTCTATTGATATTAAGCATATTGTTTGATATAATCATAATGATATGAAATATGTAAAAATTGATTTTTTGACGAAGTTAATAATTTTCGCGCTTTTGCTTGCAATTTCCGTCGGTCTTTGCGCCTGCTCGGATGCAAACGACAACGCTTCCGACGCGTCCGACAGCTCTGCCGAGGAAAGCTTCGAGCTTCCCGATTTTTCGGAGGAGGAGCAGCCTTACGAGGATACCGAATTTACAAAGGAAAGAGCGATCGAGCTGCTTGAATCGGACCGACTCGTTACCGAAATTTTCGTTAACAACTCGCTTTACAAGGGCGGCAGTAAAAGCGCCGAATATTACGGCTTGCCGGTCGAAAGCGAATACGTTAATTTCAAGGCGATAACGTCGCTGCTCAACAACACCTATACGAAGGGCGGCGGATGCGCCGAAGAATTTTTGAATTATCCTCAGGGCTTGCCCCCTGCGGTAACTCAAAAGGGCGGACGCACTTACGTATTCCGTCACCCGACCGAGCAATATCTCGATTTCGTAAGACCCGATACCGTAAAAATTTCGGATACCGAGCTCGAAACCGAAAAGTATATCACCGCCGAAACCAATACCTCGCAAAAGGTTGTGCTAAAGGCTGTGCTCGAGGAGGGAAGATGGCGCCTTGAAAAGGGTATCTTCAGCGTTAACCCCTTCGAGGAGGTAACAAATACCGAAAAGCTGCTCTATTCGGATATCGGCTCGTTTAAATCGCTTACGGGAAGCTTGCTTGTCATTGAGTTTTTCATTTCCGACAGAGCAAGCGATTTCACCGCCGAAGCGGAGGAGGAATATCACGGACGTATCTCGACTTCGATAAGCTATCTTACCGATACCGCAGAGCTTTACGGAAAATCGCTCGACCCCGAATATAAAAGAGCATATTTCAAGCACGATGGTGTGATCGGCACACGCTCGCTTGATTTCGATATAATGTTTGCCGACACCGGCTTTGGAACGCTAAAGGCGTTTGCAGAGCAAAATTACGATTTGACTCAGTACGACAATTACGTTTTTGTGGTCTGCCTTAATAAAGAGGCAAAAGCCTCGTGCGAGCTTTACAAAAACACCGACCAAACCCGTATCTATTCGGGTGAGAGAGTAATTATCGGACAAAAGAGCACGGTTGCCGAGATATGCACCTCGATGCTCAGGCTTACGGGCGCATACAGCTATGACGACGGTCTTTGCGACGAATATACCGAAGCGCTTTATCACGCGTATTATAAGGACGATATCCTTATTGCACAAAGCCTTGTTAATTCGACAATTTCTCCCGTTACGGCATTCGCCTGCGGTCTTACCGATTCGCTCGACCGCTATAACAGTATCTTTTATTACGGAAAATAAACGCTTATATTAAATAAAAGCGAGGAATTTTAAAATGGCTAATCAATACAAACGCGTACTTATCAAACTCAGCGGCGAAGCACTCGCAGGAGAGAAAAAGGGTATTCTCGACGGCGAAATGCTTTCCTCCGTTGCAGAAAAGATCGCTCTTCTTGTTAACGACGGCGTTCAGGTCAGCATAGTTATCGGTGCAGGTAACATCTGGCGCGGCGCAAGACAGAACGGACTCGACGTCGACCGTGTACGCGGCGACCATATGGGAATGCTTGCGACGGTTATCAACTCTCTTGCAATGCAGGATTACATTCTTAAAACAGGCGTAAAGGCGCACGTTATGAGCGCCGTTCAGATCCAGCAATTCTGCGAGCCCTATGCGCAGTATAAGGCCATTGAATATCTTGAAAAGGGCGAGGTGGTTATCCTTGCCTGCGGTGTGGGATATCCCTTCTTTTCGACCGACACGGGTATGATGCTTCGCGCGGCAGAGCTTAAGTGCGATGCAGTGCTTTCCGCAAAGAACGTCGACGGCGTCTACGATAAGGACCCCGCAAAATTTGCCGACGCGGTAAAGTTTGACGAGCTTACCTATCAAGAGCTCCTCTCCCGCGGACTTAAGGCGATCGACCAAAGCGCCGCAACCATCGGCGAGGAATGCGACATAAAAACCGTAATTTTCCCGCTTTCCGATCCCCAAAATATCATTTCCGCCGCAAAAGGCGAAACCATCGGCACATTACTTCATAAATAAAAAAATTAAGATATATAACTAAAAAAGGAAGGTAACAAAAATGTTCGACATTAAGCCCTTTGAAGAAAAAATGAAAAAATCCATTTCCGTCCTCGAGGAGGATTTTGACACTATAAGAGTCGGCAGAGCAAGCTCCAAGGTTCTCGATAAGATCACCGTACCCTATTACGGCACTCCTACCGGTCTTGACGGCGTTGCTACCATCAAGGCAACCGATGCAAGAACTCTCGTGATCACTCCTTGGGAAACCAATATGCTTAAGGAGATCGAAAAGGCTATCCTTGCTTCCGACGTAGGCATCACCCCCACCAACGACGGCAAATGCATCCGCCTTGTTTTCCCCGCACTTACCGAGGAACGCAGAAAAGAGCTCACCAAGAAGACCGCTAAGCTCGGCGAGGATTGCAAGGTTGCTATCCGTAACGTTCGCCGCGAAGCAAACGATAACGCAAAGGCATTGAAGAAGAACTCCACCATCACCGAGGATGATCTTAAGGATGCTGAAAAGAAGATTCAGGATCTCACCGATAAGCTCATCAAGGAAGTTGACGTTGCTATCGCTAAAAAAGACAAGGAAATTATGGAAATATAATTTCTTTAAAAATATTACACAAATTTAATCAGAATTAACTGTTAAAACCGAGGTTTAACCCCCTCGGTTTTAGCCGATTTTATGAAAAGTTTCGAGGTTCGTATGTCAGAGCAAATTATTCCTAAGCATATCGCCATAATAATGGACGGAAACGGCAGATGGGCAAAAAAACGTCTGCTTCCTCGTACGGCAGGACACAAGGTGGGACTTGATACATTTGTCAATACCGTAGATACCTGCAGCTCAATGGGAATAGAATATCTTACGGTCTATGCCTTTTCGGCAGAAAACTGGAACCGCTCGGAGGATGAGGTTTCCGCCCTTATGGAGCTTATGAGCAAGGGCATTACCAAATACGAGCCCGAGATGAACCGTCTTAACATAAGACTGCGCCTTGTGGGTGACATCGACCGCTTCGCGCCGAAATACCGCGATGCATTGCGCGGAGTGGAATCGCGCCTTGACAATAACAGCGGTATGACGCTTTGCATCTGCCTTTCCTACGGCGGACGTCAGGAATTGGTTTATGCCGTCAACAAGCTTTTAAAGGAGGGCAAAACCGAAATTACCGATAAGGATATTTCGGCAAGCCTTTACACAAGTGACGTGCCCGATCCCGACCTTATCATCCGCACAAGCGGAGAATACCGCATTTCTAATTTTCTTTTGTGGCAATCGGCATATTCGGAATATTATTTTACCGACGTGCTTTGGCCCGACTTCGACAAAAACGAGCTTTTAAAGGCAATCGACTCTTATTCAAAACGCGAACGCCGCTTTGGGAGGTAAAAAATGATCACAAGAATTCTTACCGCAATAGTAGCACTTTTGCTTCTTGTTCCGCTTCTTATCTGGGGCGGTGTTTGGGGCGCAGGCGCGCTTTTTGCGCTCATCGCAGGCTTTTCGGTTTATGAAATGCTCGGCTGCTGCGGACTGTTCAAAAAATGGGCTGTTTCGATAACCTCCATCATCGTTGCGGCATTTATTTCGATCTCGCCTGTATGGGACACAAATATCGCCGCAAAGGTTATAATTCTCGGCTTGCCTGCACTTACCGTGCTTTTCCTCATTTTTGCCGTTATCACCCACGCGAATACCGACGTTGAGCGTCTTTTGATGTTCATCACGTTATTCACCTATATCACGGCAGGCTTTACCGCGCTTTCCTTTATGCGCGTAAGCTACGGACTCTGGGCGGTTGCTTTGGTATTAAGCGTTGCCTGGGCGACCGATACCTTTGCGTATTTCTCGGGTATGCTTTTCGGCAACAAAAAGCTTTGCCCCAACATTTCTCCCAAAAAGACGATTGCGGGCGCAATCGGCGGCACAGCATTCGGTACAGCCGCAGGCGTTTTGGTGTTCTGGCTTGCAGACAGAAATCCGCTTTTGGGACTTATCGCGCTTCCTCTTTCGATCGTCAGCCAATTCGGTGACCTTGCCGCGTCTGTAATCAAGCGAAGATTCGGTGTAAAGGACTACGGCAAGATCTTTCCCGGTCACGGCGGCGTGCTCGACAGATTCGACAGCATCATTCCCGTTGCGATAATCAGCCTTGCGCTGCTTTTCGTTCTCGGTGTTTAATCAGGTGTAAATATGCAAAGCTCAATTACTCTGCTCGGCTCAACCGGCTCTATCGGCAAGCAAACGCTCGACGTTGTGCGCAACCTCGGACTTACGGTGGAATCGCTTTCTGCTCATTCCAATGCAAAGCTCCTTGCCGACCAATGCCGTGAATTCAAGCCGAAGCGCGCCTGCATAGGCGAAGAAAAATATAACGAATTCAAGCTTTTGGTTTCGGATATCGATATCGAAATCCTTTGCGGTGACGAGGGCGTCGAGCAGCTTGCAAGCGAGGACGAAAGCGAATCGCTCGTAAACGCCGTGCTCGGCATGAAGGGACTCAAGCCCACCGTAAACGCGGCAAGCAAGGGCAAAAAAATCGCCTTTGCCAACAAGGAGACGCTCGTTGCAGGCGGTAAATTGGTTACCGACGCGGTAAAGGCGGGCAATGCGACTCTTTTGCCCGTAGATAGCGAGCATTCTGCGATATTCCAATGCATTCAGGGCAAAAATAAAATCAAAAAAATATGGCTTACCGGCTCCGGCGGACCGTTTTTCGGCAAGGATCGAGATTTCTTAAAAACCGTTACCCCCGAAATGGCGGTTAAGCACCCAAGATGGAATATGGGCAAAAAGATCTCGGTCGACAGTGCAAGCCTTATGAACAAAGGGCTTGAGTTTATCGAGGCAGTCCATCTTTTCGACGTATCGCCCGATCAGGTCGAGGTGGTCATCCATCCGCAAAGCATCGTGCATTCGCTCGTTGAATTCGAGGATAACGCCATTCTCGCCCAAATGGGTATGCCCGATATGCGCGTTTGCATCCAATATGCGCTTACCTATCCCGAACGCAAGCCCTCACAGGCAGAAAGCCTTGACCTATTCGGTCAAAAGCTCGATTTCTTTAATTACGACAAAACGGCGTTTCCGTTGCTCGAAACTGCAAAGAAGACCTTAAAGGTCGGCGGAAACCTGCCTGCAATAATGAACGGCGCAAACGAAGAAGCAGTTGCGCTCTTCCTCGATCACAAGATCGGATTCACCCAAATGTTCGATCTTGTCATCGACACCTGCGAAAATATCAATACGGCACCGATCATCAAAAATCCCACTATAGAGGATATTATCGAATCGGATAAAGCCGCGCGTGAATACGTCCGCTCGCATATATGATCGGCTGACGTACCCATTTATTTAGGAGTGTTTATTTAATGTTTCAGTCTCTTTTAAGTCTTGCAGTAACAATTTTTGTTTTCGGTCTGCTTATCTTCGTGCACGAGTTCGGACATTATATCGTTGCACGCGCCTTCAAGGTCGGCATTATCGAATTCGCAATAGGTATGGGCCCAAAGCTAAAGACTTGGAAAGGGAAGTATAACGATTTCACCATCCGTTTGATCCCGATCGGCGGATTTGTGAATATGGTCGGCGAATATGACGAGGAGATTCCCGACGAGCATAAATATAAAATTCCTCTTAACGAGCGTTCCGTATGGAAAAGAATGCTCATCGTAATCGCAGGCCCCTTTATGAATCTTCTGCTCGCGTTTCTGATAATGATCGGAATCGTCTGCGGAAGCAATCTTATCGGCACGTCGAAGGTTGCCGAGTTTGATGAAAACAGCATTTCAAATCAATACGGACTTCAGGTAAACGACGAGATCATTTCGGTCAACGGAAAAACCATTCATTGTTATTCCGAGCTGGCATATAAAATCGTTTCCGACGGTGTAGAGCCTGTTGATATCGTTGTATTGCGCGACGGTAAGGAGATATTACTTAGAGACGTCTGCTTCGGCACCGAGGTCGACGAGAATATCGTTTTCGGTACGATGGACTTTAGGGTCTTTGGAGAAGAAAAAACCTTTGGCGGTGTAATGCGCGAGGCATTCTGGCAATCCTATGCAACGGTTTATATGACGTTTGACTCGTTGGTCGATACCTTCACCGGAAGATACGGAATCGATGCGGTCGGTGGTCCGGTTGCCGTCGGCGGCGAGATCAACGACGCAATAGAGCAAAGCGACGGATTTGCGGATACCTTGTTAACCATCAGCACGATGGTAGTAATGATCTCGGTTTCGCTTGGCATATTCAATCTTCTCCCCATTCCCGTGCTTGACGGCGGCAGACTTTTGTTCTATATCATCGAGGCTATTCGCCGCAAGCCCTTAGACCCAAAATACGAACGCGCGGTAAGTGCGGTGTTTACCGTGCTTCTGCTTGGATTAATGGCGTTCGTACTGATTAAGGATATAGCAGGACTTTTCTGATATGAAAAACACAAAACAGGTAAAAATCGGCAATATTACAATCGGCGGCAATAACCCAATTGCCATTCAGTCGATGACAAATACAAAAACGAGCGACAGGGAAGCGACGCTTGCTCAAATCAAGTCGCTTTCTGCCGCAGGCTGCGATATCGTGCGCTTTACCGTTAACGATATGGCCGCCGCCGAGGCGATACCCTATTACGTTGAAAATACAAGCATCCCGCTTGTTGCCGATATACATTTCGATTACCGTCTGGCGCTTGCTGCGGCAGAGCGCGGTATTTCGAAAATCCGCATAAACCCCGGCAACATCGGTGAAAAGGAAAATATAAAAAAGGTGGCGCTTGCTTGCCGCGAGCGTAATATCCCGATAAGAATCGGCATTAACGGCGGCAGTGCCGAAAAATCGGTTCTTGTCAAATACGGCGGACCTACCGCCGAGGCACTTGCCGAAAGCGCCTTGATCAATGCGCAAATGCTCGAGGAGTTCGATTTCACAAATATCGTCCTTTCGGTAAAAAGCTCCGACGTTAAAACGATGGTCGATGCGGCCCGTATTTTGAGCGAGCGCTGCGATTACCCTCTGCATATCGGCGTTACCGAAACAGGCGACGTACGTCGCGGCAATATCAAATCGGCAATCGGTATCGGCTCGCTGCTGCTTGACGGAATCGGCAACACAGTCCGCGTTTCGCTTACCGACGATCCCGTAAACGAGGTCCACGCCGCAAAGGATATCCTTTTCTGCTGCGGTATCGGTGGCGGTATAAACATCGTTTCCTGCCCGACCTGCGGCAGAACCGAATCGAACGTTATCGGACTTGTAAACGAGCTTGAAAGAGCAACGCGCGACATCAAAACAAGCCGACGACTTACCGTTGCGCTTATGGGCTGTGTAGTAAACGGTCCGGGCGAAGCAAAGCACGCCGATATCGGCGTAGCCTGCGGAAGGAACGAGGGTCTCCTTTTCCGCAAGGGCGAAATTATTAAAAAGCTTGATGAAAGCGAGATCGTAGATACTCTCGTTTCAGAAATAAAGGAACTTATTAATGCTTAACGAATTTTTAAACAAATTCAAAAAAGCCTCCTTCAACGATAAAATGAAGGAGACCATAAGCAAATTCGATTCTTTCTCCGTAATGGTCGACAGAGAGCGTGTTTCCATCGCTGTCAAGGCGGAGCTTTCTTGCTATGTAAAGCCGAGCAATCTATTTGCGCTTGAGGCAGAAATAAAGAAGGCGTATGCGCTCAATGCGGTAACCATCTATCCGCATTTCAACGTCGAATTCGAGCCCTCCTATATGGACGGCGTTATCGAAACCTTAAAGCAGGTTTCCAAGCTTGATTACGGCTTTTTCGACGGCTCGACCTATCATTACGATAAAAGCACCGGAGTATTCGTAATAAAGCTTCGCAAGAATATCACGTCCTTCATTCCCGAAGCAAACGGCGCCGAGCTGTTTATTATGCAATGCGTGCGCGATCAGTTCGGTACGGCGATCATACTTAAATTCGAGTATGAGGAGATAGACATTTTCGAATACAGAAGCGACCGCGAGGACGCATTGGCGCAAAGCATCCGCGAGCAAAAGTTTGAAATTGCCAAGGAAACTCCCAAGGATGCACCCCGCTCCTCCTTTATCGAAACCGAGGGCGAGGAAGCCTATGATTTTGAGCGCGACGGCAAATATTTGGTTACCGTCGGCAAGATGACTCTTGATATAACCAACCCCGATCCGATATACGGCGAGCGCAGAAACTGGGCGTTCACTCCCATTTCGAGCGTTAAAAACGATTCCGCCGTTTGTATTGCGGGCAAGCTTTTCCTTGTAGAAACAAAGGAAAATTACGAAACCGAAAAAATCACCTATACGGTTTATATAACCGATAATTCCGCTTCGATCTCGGGTAAATTCAGCTGCCCGAAAAAGGAAGCGCCGAAGATAAAAGCTCCAATGTACGTTATGGTTTCGGGTAAAGCCGAAAAAAGACGTGTTTTCGACCGCAACAAGAACGAATGGGTCGAGGACGATGAAATCACCCTCGCAATAAAGGCGATTTCGAAGTGCAAGGTCTATGGCAGACAGGACGAAGCCGAGGACAAGCGTGTTGAGCTCCATTTACATACAAATATGTCGGCAACCGATGCATTGAGCGACGCCGCCGATATTATGGCGCGCGCACACGATTGGGGTATGCCTGCCGTTGCGTTTACCGACCACGGCACTCTTCAGGCGTATCCGATCGTTATGAACGCCGCAAAAAAATATCCCGACGTCAAGCCCATCTACGGCATCGAGGGTTACCTTGTCGACGATACCGCACGCGCGGTTTTCCGTTACGACGATGCAACCAATACCAGGCTTGCCGAGGATGAATTTATTATCTTCGATATCGAAACAACCGGTCTTTCGCCAAAGACCTGCGGTATAACTCAGATCGGCGCGTTGAAATATAAAAACGGCGAAATAATCGGCGAATTTTCGACCTTTGTCGATTGCGGTATGCCCATCCCCGAAAATATCGTCCGCCTTACCGGCATTACCGATGAAATGGTAAAGGGCGCACCGAACGAATGTGACGCGGTAAAGAGCTTCCTTGATTTTTGCGGAAGCAGAATGCTCGTCGCACATAACGCGAATTTCGATATTTCGTTCATCCGTCGGGTTGCGGACGAAAACGAGATCCCTTTCGAAAACCCCTATCTCGATACCGTGGCGCTTTCGCGCTATATCAATAACGACCTTAAAAAGCATACGCTCGATACTCTTGCAAAATATTTCAATCTCGGCGAATTCGATCACCACAAGGCGGATGCCGATACCGAAATGCTTGCCAAAATTTTCGAATGTATGTCGCGCAAGCTTGCGGCAAACGGTATCTTCACCGTAAACGAAATGAACGCCGCTATGGCAAACAGCTCCGACCCGAAGCGCTTGAAGAGCTATCATATAATCATTCTCGTCAAGAATCTCGTCGGTCTTAAAAACCTTTACAAGCTTGTTTCAAGGTCATATATCGACTATTATCACAAGCATCCGCGTATTCCCAAAACTCTGCTTTCCGAATACCGCGAGGGCCTTGTTATCGGCTCGGCTTGCTCCTCGGGTGAGCTTTACGATGCTATTTTGCAGGGCAGACCCGATAACGAGCTTTACCGTATTGCCGATTTTTACGATTATTTAGAGGTTCAGCCCGATTGCAACAACGGCTATCTTATCGATGAAAATCAGGCAACTGTCGAGCAGCTTCACGATAATGTCCGCAAGATAATCGCCATTGCAAACAAGCAGAAAAAGCTTGCGGTCGCAACGGGCGACGTCCACTTTATGGACCCTGAGGACGAAATTTACCGTCAGATAATGCTTCGCGGCAAGGGCTTTTCGGATGCAATGCGCGAAACGGGAATTTACTTCCGCACAACCAACGAAATGCTTGCCGAGTTTGCCTATCTCGGCGAGGAGGAAGCAAGAAAAATCGTTATCGAAAATCCCAAAAGGGTCATTGCCGATTTCGATGATATAAAGCCTATTCCCGACGGCACCTACACCCCCAAGATCGACGGCGCCGAGGAGGAGCTGCAATCGCTTTGCGAGCAAACCGCAATGGATATGTACGGCTTCAAGGGACAGATACCCGAAATCGTCCGTGCAAGAATGGACAGAGAGCTTACCTCGATAATCAAAAACGGCTTTGCGGTTCTTTACGTTATCGCACGCCGTCTTGTACAGAACAGCGAGGAGCACGGCTATCTCGTCGGCTCACGCGGGTCTGTCGGCTCGTCCTTCGCGGCAACTCTTGCAAAAATTTCCGAGGTTAACCCTCTGCCTCCGCACTATGCTTGCCCGAATTGTAAATATTCCGAATTCTTCACCGACGGCTCGGTAGGCTCGGGCTTTGACCTGCCCGACAAGGACTGTCCCGAATGCGGAACGCGTATGCGCCCCGACGGACACGATATCCCCTTTGAAACCTTCCTTGGCTTCCACGGTGAAAAGGCGCCCGATATCGACCTTAATTTCTCGGGCGACGTTCAATCCGAGGCACATAAATTCACCGAGGTTCTCTTCGGCAAGGAAAACATTTTCCGTGCCGGAACCGTTGGTACGCTTCAGGACAAAAACTGCTTCGACTACGTTAAAAAGTTTTTGGAGGAGGAAAATATTTCTCTCACCCGTGCCGAGCAATCACGTCTTGTTTACGGCTTCGTAGGCGTGCAAAAAACAACCGGTCAGCACCCCGGCGGTATCGTCGTTATTCCCAAGGAATATGAAATCTACGATTTCACGCCGGTTCAGTACCCCGCAAACAAAGCGTCAAGCGGCGTTATTACAACTCACTTTGCGTTTGAATATCTGCACGATACCATTTTGAAGCTTGATATACTCGGACACGATGTGCCGACCTACTACAGAATTTTTAAGGACTTCACCGGTATCGACGTGCGCGACGTTCCGATGAACGACAAAAACGTTATCGAGCTTTTCGCATCGACAAAGCCGCTGGGCGTTACCCCCGAGCAGATCGGATGTCCGATCGGCACAATGGGTATCCCCGAATTCGGCACAGACTATTCGATCCAGATGATTCTCGATGCAAAGCCCAAAACCTTTGCCGACCTTTTGCAGATCTCCGGACTTTCCCACGGCACGGGTATCTGGCTCGGCAACGGTAAGGACCTTATCGAAAGCGGTACCTGTACCATCGATCAGATCATCGGTACCCGTGACAGTATAATGGTTTACCTTATGCATAAGGGACTCGATTCCTCTATCGCGTTTAATGCAATGGAGCGTACCCGTAAGGGTAAAGGGCTTCTTCCCGAGCAGGAGGAGGCAATGCGCGAAAAGGACGTGCCCCAATGGTATATCGACTCATGCAACAAGATACAGTATATGTTCCCCAAGGCACACGCGGCGGCATATACCATCGCCTCGCTCCGTCTTGCTTGGTTCAAGATCTATCAGCCGATAGCATATTATGCGGCTTACTTTACCATCAAGCGCGACTTTTTCGACGGCGAGCTTGTTATGAAGGGCAAGGCAAAGATCGAGGAGCGTCTTAAGACGCTGCGCGAAATGCCCAACCCGACCGCAAAGGATGAAGGTAATATGATCATCCTTCGCATAGTTCTGGAAATGCTTGCGCGCGGATTTTCCTTCCTCCCCGTCGAGATAGGCAAGTCCGAAGCAACCTATTTCATCCCCGAAAACGGAAAAATCCGTCTGCCCCTTTGCTCGCTTAACGGTCTGGGCGAATCGGTAGCCGAAAAAATCGTCGAGGTAGTTAAAAACGGTGAAGCAAGCACCATCGAGGAGCTTCGCGTTAAGGCGCAGGTCAATAAATCGATTATGGACCTTCTTTCCAAAAACAATTGCTTCGGTGACATTCCCGAATCGGATCAGATAACAATGTTTTAATCAGGTAATTATTATGTTTGACAACCATTCACACACTCAATATTCGGGTGATATCCCAATGGGGCAAGGTAATTCGGTTCGCGAGCTTTGTATTGCTGCCATCGAAAAGGGACTTGACGGTATTGCCATTACCGACCATTTCGATATCGACGGTATCTTTGACGGCTATTTTCCGCCGCTCGACCACAAATCGATCGCAAGTGATATTGCTTCCGCGCGTGAGGAATTCAACGGCAAATTAAAGCTGCTTCACGGCATCGAGCTCGGTCAGGCAACGCATATGCCCGATGAATCAACGGCTCAGCTCAACAGTCAGCCATACGATATCGTTCTCGGCTCGGTGCACGCCGTACGCGGCATAATCGATTTTGCCGATACCGATATCGCCGGCATGTCCAAAAACGAATACGTGCGCCTTTGGGAGCAATATATCGAGGAAATGCTCAATACCATCGAATGGGGAAATTTCGACGTTTTAACCCACATAACCTATCCCAAGCGCTATTATCTCGCCAACGGAATCACCGATTTTCCCGATATCAAATGCAAAAGCAGGGAATATTTCGAGCCGATCCTAAAGGCGGTCATCAACAAGGGGATAACGCTTGAATGTAATACGTCGGGGCTTCGTCAGCAAATGGGTGAATGTCTGCCGAACGAGGATATTTTAAGATTCTATTACGAGCTCGGCGGAAGGGACGTCACAATAGGAAGCGATGCCCACAAGGCGATCCACCTTGGCGCAAACTTTGCCGAAGCAACAGAAATGCTCAGATCTATCGGCTTTGATAAGCTTGCAAAATTCGAATCACGCAAAAAAGATTTCTATAATCTCTGATCTTGGAGGAACAAAAATGAAAGAACGTATTCTTGAATATCTCGAAAAGGATGCGCGTATGTCGCACTCCGATATCGCAACCATGCTCGGAATCACCGAAGAGGAGGTTTCCAAAACCGTAGCCGTTTGCGAAGAAAACGGCACCATCGTCAACTACCGCACGATGATAAACTGGGACCTTGTCGATAAAAACACCGTTACCGCTCTTATCGAGCTTAAAACCATTCCTCAGCGCGACAAGGGATTCGATTCCGTTGCAGAGCGTATCTGCCATTTTCCCGAGGTAAAATCGGTTGCTCTTATGTCCGGCGGCTTCGATCTTGCGATCACCGTTGAATGCAAGAATATGCGTGAGGTAGCCTTCTTCGTTGCCGAAAAGCTTGCAACCATCGAGGGCGTTACCGCAACCGCAACCCATTTCGAACTCCAGAAATATAAAGAAAACGGCGTCGTTTATGGCACCGAGAAAACCGACAAAAGAGGAAACAGCTGGTGAAATTTGACGCTTCAAAATGCCTTCCGGCAAAAATAACCGAAATTAAGCCCTCGGGCATCCGTAAGTTTTTCGACCTTTTGGGCGATATGAAGGATGTTGTCGGTCTTACCGTAGGTCAACCCGACTTCGATACGCCGTGGCATATCCGCAATGCGGGTATCCGCTCGCTCGAGGAGGGACATACCTACTATACCTCCAACAACGGCATTATGGAAATGCGCGAGGAAATAGCTAAATATCAAAAGCGCCGCTTCGGACTTGAATACGATCCCGCAACCGAGATCATCGTTACCGTGGGCGGCAGCGAGGCGATCGACCTTGCGATGCGCGCTCTGCTCGAGCCGGGCGACGAGGTTATTATCCCTCAGCCCTGCTTCGTTTGCTACGAGCCCTTGGCACGTCTTGCAGGCGCAACACCCGTTATAATCGATCTTTCGGCAGACAACGGATTCCGTCTTACCGCCGAGCAGTTAAAGAGCGCAATTACCGAAAAGACAAAGCTTCTCGTTTTGGCATTCCCCAACCACCCCACGGGCTCGGTAATGCGTAAGTCAGACCTCGAGGAGATCGCAAAGGTCATCAGAGAAACCAATATCTGCGTGCTTTCGGACGAGATTTATGCCGAGCTTACTTATGGCGAAAAGCACGTTTCTATCGCAACGCTTCAGGGTATGCGTGAGCGCACCATCGTTGCAAACGGCTTTTCAAAGGCTTATGCAATGACAGGCTGGCGTATGGGTTATACGCTTGCGCCCGAATACTTCACCAAGCAAATGGTGAAGATACACCAATACGGAATAATGAGCGCACCCACGACAAGCCAATACGCTTCTATCGAAGCGCTTAAAAACGGCGATGCCGATATAGAATATATGAAGAGCGAATACGAAGCACGCCGCCGTCTTATCGTCAGCGAGCTAAACCGCATCGGTATCGAAACCTTTATGCCCGACGGAGCCTTTTACGTATTTGCCGACCTTCGCAAGTTCGGTATCGACGATGAGATCTTCTGCGAAAGATTACTTAACGAGCATAAATGCGCAATCGTCCCCGGAAGCGCTTTCGGTGAAAGCGGAAGGGGCTTTGCCCGTCTGTCCTATGCCTATTCGCCTGCCCATATAAGCAAGGCAATAAAGCGCATCGAGGAATTTGTTAAAACGCTATGAGGCTGAACGCTTACGCTAAAATTAACCTTACACTTGATATAGTCGGAACACTCGAAAACGGCTTTCACGCCTTACGCTCGGTTATGGCGCCGATTTCGCTTTGCGATGAAATAGAACTCGAAATAACGGATAATTTCGAGTTTTATTGTAATATGCCCGAATTGGCGACCGATGACAATCTTTGCGTCCGTGCAAGCAAAATGTTTTTCGAAGCGACGGGCATAAAGCAAGCGGTTACGGTAAGGCTTACGAAAAACGTTCCGTTCCCCGCAGGACTTGGCGGAGGCTCGTCCGACGCTGCTTGCGTGTTAAAGGGCTTAAACGCTCTTTTCGGAGATCCGCTTTGCGAAAACGAGCTTTTTGCGATTGCCGAAAAATTGGGCTCCGACGTGCCGCTTTGCCTTCTTTCAAAGCCTGCGCTTTGCGAGGGCAGAGGGGAAGTGCTGACACCCGTTAGCAGTTTTCCCGAATTGAATATCGTTATCGCTATAGGAAGGGACAGACTTTCCACCCCGACCGTATTTAAGGAATACGATAAAATGAATCTTCCGGTTGAAAACAGCACCGAGCGATTTTTAAAGGCGCTTGAATCGGGCGATACCGATAAGGCGTTATCTGAAACCGGCAACGCATTTGAGCCTGTGACTGATATCCTTTCACCCGAAACCAAGCTCCTTCGTGACCGACTTTTGTCAAACGGCGCGGTAGCTTCGCACCTTTCGGGAAGCGGCCCTTCGGTATACGGCGTGTTCAAGGATTCAAAATCGGCGGAGAATGCAGCAAAAGCATTGCGCGATATGGGGTATTTTGCCGTTTCCTGTAAAACGGTTATTTAAAAAAACAGGTATATTTTTCCTTTTTCTTGGGCAATAATCAGTCATAACGAAAAAGGAGAAAAACATATGAAAACAAAACTTATCGCGCTGTTTTGCGCCTGCTTTATCCTTCTTACCGCAATCGACACACTTATTCCGCGTAGCGAAGGCAGAGTGTTCGATAACGTTATCAGATTGCATATTCTCGCAAACGATAACAGCGATATTGCACAGAAAATAAAGCTTAAGGTGCGCGATGCGATACTTGATGAGTGCGGCGATATCTTTTCGGACTCGGGCGATATAATTACCGCCGAAGCAAATCTGTCCGAAAATATGGCAAGGATAGAAGAGATTTCAAACCGCGTTCTTTTGGAAAACGGAGCCGATTACAAGGCGACCGCAGAATTGGGAAACGAGGATTATCCGACCCGTGATTACGAGGAATTTTCGCTTCCTGCAGGCAATTACAAATCCTTAAGAATAAAGCTCGGCAATGCTTCCGGGAACAATTGGTGGTGCATTCTGTTTCCTCCGCTTTGCACAAGAGCTTCATCCGACCTTTCCTCCTCGGGGATAAACGAAAAGGATACCGAGGTATTTACAAGGCCGAAATATAAATTCCGCTTTAAGCTTCTTGAATTTTTTGGAGGGTAAAATGTTACATCGCATTATCGGTGCTTCGGGCAGCGGCAAAACGAAATATATGCTTGACCGCCTCGACGAAGCGTTGAAAAGCGGTAAGCAATGCTACGTCATCGTACCCGAGCAGCAATCTGTCACCTACGAGGCAGCACTTTGCGAAAAATTCGGCGACGGTGTAAACCTTCTTTGCGAGGTGCTTAATTTCGAGCGACTCCCCAACCGTGTCGCGCGTGATTTCGGCGGACTTTGCGTTAATACTATCGATAAAGGGGGCGCTTGCGCCCTTTTGTCGCTTGTGTCGGAATCTTTAAAGGATAAGCTTACCGAGTATTCGCTCGTAGCGGCAGATTCGGATTTTGCAACATCTTTATATTCGCTCATTTCGCGAATGAAAATGGCGCTCATCACACCGCAAATGATTTTCGACGCCCTCAAAAAGGGCACGCTTGACGATGCGCGTATAAAGGGCAAGCTTAATGATATCGCGCTTATCTATTCCGAATACGAAAAAAGCGTTTGCAATGATCTGTTGGATCCTCGCGATGCGCTGACAAGGCTTGCCGAGGAGCTTAAAAACAAGCCCTTTTTCAAGGACACCGTTGTTTTCATCGATAATTACTACACTTTTACCGAGCAGGAATATGCGATAATCAAGCAAATAATCGCGCAAAGCAAGGACGTATATATCTCCTTTACAGTCGATTACAACCGCTCTGTTTTCGAGGAAAACCGTAAGGCAAGCGAAAGGGTACTGTCGCTTGCAAACAAACTATCCGACGATTTTTATACCGGCGAATCAAAGCGGAGCAAGCTTGAATCGCTTAAATACATAGAAAAAAACATCTGGGAAAGCAACGTCGAGGCGAACGGAATCGATGACGGCGGTGTTAAGCTTATCAACGCCAAAAACCGATTTGACGAGGTCGAGGCGGCGGCAAGCGAAATATGCTCTCTTGTAAGACAGGGCTATCGCTATAAGGATATCACCGTTATCGCAAGCAATGCCGAAAATTACGCATCGCTTGTCGACTCGGTCTTTGCACGTGCGGATATTCCCGTTTACACCTCTTCAAAGGAGGACCTTACCGCAAAGCCGTTGTTTGCCTTTGTTCTGGCAAGCATCTCGGTCGTTATCGAGGACTTTTCGTTAAAGAGCATCAAGCGCTACGTTAAAAGCGGCTTTACCGACCTTACCGTTTCGGAAAGCGACGCGCTTTTAAGCTATGCAAGAGCGTGGAAACTTCGCGGCAAGGCTTGGTACGGCGATAACGAATGGACTCTCGACCCCGAAGGCTACCGTGAGGGTGACCTTACGTTGCGCGGCGCAAGAATGCTTAAAAGGGCAAACACCGCACGCGATAAGATCGTGCCTGCACTTGCCGCATTGCGCGATACGCTTACTCAAAAGGAGCTTACCGTTTCTCTTGCGTTGAGAGCGCTTTACAATCATCTTATCTCGCTCGGTGCAGACGAAAGACTTCGCAAAAACGCCGAAAGATATCTTAAAAACGGCGACCGCGAGCAAAGCGAGCGCGAAATCCAGCTTTGGAAGATACTTATAAATATAATCGATCAGCTCGATAACCTTGTCGGTGACCGTGCTATCACACCCAAGCGATTGCAATTCTTGATCAAGCTTATGTGCGACTGTGTCGGACTTGGCGCGATCCCTGCAAGCGCCGATTCGGTCACCTTCGGCGATGCATCGCTCATCCGCGCAAACAAAAGCAGAGCGGTCATCGTGCTTGGTGTGTGCGACGGCGAATTTCCTGCCGCATGTCGCACCGGCGGATTCTTTAACAGTGACGAGGCAATATCGCTCGAGGGAATCGGGTTGCAGCTTGCCGATACTCTGGACAAGCAATTGAACACAAACCGCTTTTTGGTCTATGCGGCGTTTTCCGCGCCGAGCGAAAAGCTTATTCTCCTTTCTCCGAGAAGCGAAATTTCGGGCGGCGAGCTGCGTCAGTCGACCGCTTGGCTCGCCTTGGAAAGAATGCTTCCCTCGGTAAAGAAAAACGCGGTAGAATTCAACAGCGATTCCGCGCTTTACTCGCGTGAGTCGGTTGCCGCCAATTTCCCCTTGCTTTCGGAATCGCCCCTGCGCGACGAGATAGAGAAGGCGTTGGCAGACAATTCTCAGCCCTTCTTTGCCGATACACCGCTTGTATGCGATAAAAATTCAAAAATCGATTTCAAGGAAGAAATGCTTCACCTTTCTCCCTCGAAGTTTGAAAATTACGCAAACTGTCCCTTTTCCTTCTTCGGCAACTATCTGTTAAAGCTCGAGGAGAAAAAGATAAACGAATTTTCCTCGTCCGAAATCGGCAACTTCGTGCACAAGATGCTTGAAATGTTTCTGCGCGAATGCACAAGCAGCGGAAAATTTATACCCCCGACCGAATCGGAGCGCAAGGAAATTATCGAAAGACTTTCAAGCGATTATCTCAATTTCGTTCTCGGTCCTGCCGCAGCTTGCGACAAGCAGTTTATGCACACCTATAAAAATATGGTGAAAACCGTTTCCTTTGCCGCCGAAAGCCTTGCAAAGGAATTCGAAAAGAGCGATTTTACACCAAGCGGATTCGAATATAAGATCGGGCTTGCAAACGAGGATATACCGGCTATCGAGTATGACGTCGACGGAAAGAGGGTATTTCTTCGCGGCTCTATCGACCGTGTCGATACCTATGAAGCCGACGGCAAAAAATATGTCCGCGTTGTCGATTACAAGACCTATGACAAGGATTTTGTCGCAGAAAAGGTTAAATACGGGCTCGATACCCAGCTTCTTCACTATATCTATGCCTATTGCGAAAAGAACGGCACGATCCCTGCAGGTGTATTCTACTACGGCGTAACGCTTCCCAATATCAATATCACGGGACGCGAAACGCAAGAGGAGCTTCAAAAGGAGATTGCAAAAACCGTTAAGCGAAGCGGCATTCTTATCGACGATATCGACGTTGTACGCGCAATGAGCAACGATTTTTCGACAGTCCCTGCAAAGCTCTCCAAGGGCTCGAAAAAGGAAGCACCGAAGCTTTACACACGCGGCAAATCCAAGCGCCTATATACCGAGGAGGATTTCAACGAGCTTAAGCAAAGCCTTGGTGACGGATTGAAAAGCATTGCCTCCAACGTATTTTGCGGCAGAATGGATATAGACCCTCTTAACCCCGAGGACGTCAAGGCAGAGCCTTGCAAATATTGCAAGCTTGGCGATCTCTGCCGAAACAAACAAACAGAAACGGAGGAGATCGACGATGCCGAAGACTGATTTTACACCCAAGCAAAAGCAAGCCATCAACACTCGTAATAAGGATCTCCTTGTAAGCGCAGGCGCGGGAAGCGGTAAAACCACCGTACTCACACGCCGTCTTATCGAGCGCATAAAATCGGGCGATTCGGTTGAAAACTTCCTTGTCGTAACCTTTATGAAGGCTGCGGCGGCAGACGTAAAAAGCAAGCTTTACAACGCGCTGCTCAAGGAATATGCAAACGACCCCAACAATAACCACCTTTTCCGTCAGTCATTGCTCGTTTCAGAGGCAAATATCTGCACTATTTCATCCTATTGCCTTAATCTCGTAAAGGAAAATTTCGCGTTGCTCGGTATATCTCCGCACGTGCGCGTTATGGACGAGGTCGAGGAGGCGATGCTTCTTCGCCGTGTCACCGAGGAGCTTATCGCAAAGGGCTATGAAAGCGAAAGCGAGGAATTTATAACACTTGCCGATAATTTTACCGGCGATAAGAGTGACGATTCCTTTGCCGAAGCTATGATCAAGCTTTTTAATACTCTTCGCGTTACGTTAAACCGAGAGGAAACTTTGCTTGCCTGCGCGGACGAATTGGATGCCGAGGCGGAGATAATAAGAAGCCAAGGCCTTTTTGCATCGACCGTAGGAAAAGAGATACAAAACCGTCTTCGCACCTTTTACGATGAGTTTATAGAGGATGCAAATGATATCTATGCCTATGCCGCAACCGTTGCATATGATGATGCATATCTTGCTCCTCTTGAGAAAACGGTAAGCGCGTTCGAAAATACGCGCCTTGCTCTTGAGAAAGATTATGTAAACTATACCGCGTTGGCGGAGAGCTCCTTTGCAATCAATCTTTCGTCAAAGGGATGCGACAAGCCTTTTAGCGAAAGCATTAAGGAGCGCAAAGCCGAGCTTATGAAACGGCATACGAAGGTCGTCGAGCGATATGTTCGCGGCGATGATGAATATAATGCCGAAAGTTTCAAAAAATGCGCCTTTCTCGTGCGAAGAATAAACGAGTTTTTAAACGATATCGAAACCGAATACACCGCCGCAAAAAAAGAAAGCGGTGTGCTCGACTATACCGATTTCGAAAAGAAAGCGCTTGAATTGCTTGAGGTACAGGACGAAAACGGAGTTTATCATCCGACAGAGCTCTGCCTAAAAACCCAAAACAAATTCAAGGAAATTCTTATCGACGAATATCAGGACGTCAACCCGATGCAGGATAGGATCTTCGGTCTTATCTCCGGCGGCGGTCACCGCTTTATGGTTGGCGACGTAAAGCAAAGTATTTACCGATTCCGAAATGCATATCCCGATATCTTCCTTAATTACAAGGACGAATTTGCCGATATCGACGATTGCGAGAACAAGAAAAACGCCTGCATCTTCCTTCGCGAAAACTTCCGATGCAGCGAAACTGTTATTGATTATGTAAACTATCTTTTCAAGTCGGTAACCGAAAATACTCAATATCTGCGCGAATACGATGGGGAATGGCTAAAGCACGCCTCCCTCCGTCCCGACAGAAAGCATCCCGTTGTCATCGCCGTTGCCGAAAAGGAAAAGGGCAATGCAGACGAGGCGCGCAAGGCAGAGGCGGAATTTATCGCCCGTGAGATATTGCGACTTAAAAACGAGGAATGCGATTCCGAGGGCAACGCTTATAAATTCTCGGATTTTGCGGTTATGCTCGGCGCAATGAAGGGCTATTCGATCGAATACGAAAAGGCATTCAACAAGTTCGGTATACCCTATAAGACCGAAACGAGCGAAAGCTTCCTCGAAAATCCCGATATAAGGCTCTCGGTTTCGGCTTTAAGAGCGATCGACGATCCGACGGACGATATTTCGCTTTGCTCGTTGATGCGCAGCCCGATATGCAATTTCGATTCAAACGAGCTTTATAATATCCGTTACCGTCAAAAGGACGTTGCCTTTTGGTTTGCCGTGAACGCAAAGGCAAAGCCGAGCGTAAGGCGCATCGCCGATTCAAAATTCACCTTCAAAAGACACAAGGGCGAAAAATCGCTCGTGATGAAGTGTCGTGAGTTTATAAAGACTCTTACCGATTGGCGAATCGACAGCACCGGTATATCCTGCTGTGAATTTTTAAAGAGATTTTATATCTCCTCGGGCTTGCTCCGTATCGCCTCGACAACAGGCAACAAGAAAAGCCTTTTGTTGCTTTTCGATTATGCAAGTCGCTTTGAAAGCACAAAAAACGTCGGTCTTTCAAGCTTTTTGGATTACCTTGACGAGCTTTCCTCGAACGACCGTGAAATTTCCGATGCGGCACGCTCGGGCGATGAGGATGCCATTTCCTTTATCACCGTGCATAAATCAAAGGGCCTTGAATTCAACGTCTGCTTCCTTGCGGGTACGAACAAGCGCTTCCGCAGCAACGGAAAGGGCGACAGGATCACCGTTTCACGCGGGAAGGGAATAAGCTTCACCCTGCGCGACCGCGAAAGCTTCACGACGTTCGATCCGCTTTGTAATATAAACGCGGTGGATAACGAGCGCGACCTTGCCTTCGGCGAGGAGCTTCGCAAGCTCTACGTTGCGCTTACCCGTGCAAAGGAGCGCCTTTATATCACGGGCAGTGCCGAAAGCGGATGGCAGGACAAGCGCTATACGAAGACCTCGCTTAACAGCTGGCTCGATATGGTGCTTTATTCGGTGGTCGGCAAAGAGGAAAAGGAATTTTTCAATCTTCGCACCATCGACGGTCACGACGGCATCGAGGGCTACCGTGCCGAAAGGGCAAGAATAAAAATAACTCCCACGCGTGAAATGGTCGATATCGTCAATTTCCGCTATCCCTATGAAAAGGCGGTCGCAACTGCCAAAAAAATCTCGGTTTCCGAGCTTCGCGAGGGTCTGCTCGAGGATGACGAATACGATCGCAGTCTGCTTTCCGTGCCGTATTCGCGCGTTGCAATGCGACCTGCGTTTGTAGAAAAGCAGGGCGTAAGCAAGGCGGATATCGGTACCGCAAACCACCAATTTATGCAGTTCTGCAATTTCGAAAGCATCAAATCAAACGGCGTTGAATATGAAGCAAAGCGCCTTCTTGATATTAAAATGATCTCGGAGCATCAGTATGAAATGCTCGATTTCGATGCACTGAAGAGCTTTTTCGCAAGTGATTTGTACCGAAGAATGACAGCTTCCAAAAAGCTCTACCGAGAAAAACGCTTTTCTGTAAGCGACGTTCTCGACGGCAGTGGCGAAAGCATTCTCGTTCAGGGTGTAATCGACTGCTTCTTTGAAAACCCCGATGGAAGCTATACCGTCGTCGACTATAAAACCGACAGAGTGCAAACGGCGAAAGAGCTTATCGCAAGGCACAACGTTCAGATATCCTATTACCGACGTGCAGTCGAGCGTATGACCGGCAAGCAGGTAAGCAGCTGCATACTTTATTCCTTTGCGTTGAATTGCGAGGTCGAGGTATGATGCGGCTTAAATCCTTCTACCCGATAACCGTAAAGCTTTTGCAGGATAACAAAAATCTTGTGCTCGACGTTTTTAAAAAGCTGAATCCCCACAAGGGCGGATTTATCGGTGTTTGCGAGCTTAAGGGTTGCTTT
The DNA here is from genome assembly GCA_017560145.1 of Clostridia bacterium. Taxonomy (GTDB): domain Bacteria; phylum Bacillota; class Clostridia; order Oscillospirales; family CAG-382; genus Coliplasma. Next base: position 41,566 of record JAFYON010000095.1, read on the forward strand.
TCATGGGAAAACGTCGGCGAAACCTTTGATTCGCTTAAAATCGGCGAAGCGCTTTGGGCGGTCAAGAACGAATCGGCAAAATCAATGCAGCCGCTTGAAGTTATCAAAAACGACGGCACCGTGCTTGGCTTTATCCCGTATGGCGAATCGGTCCTGCCGAATATGCTTATAAAGCGCGGAGTAAGGGTGATTTGCTACGTAGAAGCAAAGGAATTCAACGGCGGTATGCCCGCGGTTGCAATATCCATCTATTCCGAGGATTATTAAAAACAAAAATGTCAACCTTTGCGTGTGCAGAGGTTGACATTTTGATTTCTTTGTGTTATTTTTATTCAGGAAGGGAAGTGAAGGCAATGAAAAACGGAAACAAGATTAAAAATATAACCATGACGGCGCTTGGTACCGTATTTCTTGCCGTATGCTCGTGGATATCGGTTGGCGGTATCACGTTGCAAACCCTTGCGATCTTTTTTCTTATCTATTATTTCGGCGGAAAACGCGCGACCGCAATAATTTCGGTTTATCTTTTAATGGGAGCCTTGGGCTTGCCGGTGTTTTCGGGCTTCGGCAGCGGAATAGGGTGGTTTTTCGGACCTACGGGCGGCTTCCTTCTGTGCTTCTTGTTGGTCGGCGGCTTGCATGTTTTGGCGGAACATATCTTTAAAAGCAATTTTATGCGTTGGTATCTAAAAATTCCGCTTGCGGTTATAAGCGTGCTTATTTGTTATTTCTGCGGTGCGATAAGCATGTATTTCTATTATCTGCAGAATGGGTCGAGCCTTTCCTTTTCGGGCGTTTTTTTAAGCAATCTGCTCTTTTTCGGTCTTTTCGACGCCGCAAAAATCGTTTTCGCTCACTTTATGGCAAAATATATGAAAAGGATCAAGAAAGCTTAACGCTTATTTCACCGCTGTTGAGTATCATTTTTTCGCCCGAGCCGATAACTACCTCCAATTCGCCGTTGTCGTTAATGGCAACAGCCTTTGCTTGGTAATCGGTCCCGTTGCGGCTGAAGTAAACGGCTTTTCCAAGCACAAGCGAATATTCGCGGTACTTATCCATAAATTTCTTTTCGGGCAGAGTGTCGCAAAGCGTACTTAAGCGCGAATAAATATCGGCAACCAAAGCGCAACGGTCGAGCTTAACTCCGACCGAAGCGGCAATGCCCTTTAATTCATCGGGGAAAATTTCGGTCGTAAGGTTTATGCCGATACCGACGATGACGGCATCCACTCTTCCGCTTTCAAAATCGGATATAGCCTCGGTAAGTATACCGCAAACCTTATAATTATCAATAAAGATATCATTCACCCACTTTATAAGAGGGTGTTTTTTTGTTGTTGCCTCAAGCGCCTGACAAACCGCAACCGCTGCCGCTGACGTGATCGCTGTCGAATCTGCAAGCGAAACCTCGGGATGCAAAACACAGGAAAAATATATCCCGTCCTCCTTCGGCGAATAAAAGCTTCTTCCGCGTCTGCCGCGTCCTGCAGTCTGCTCGTTCGCAACAAAAAGCGCGTCGGAGGTCAAACCGTTTGCAATGGCTCTCTTTGCCTCTGTATTGGTCGAATCGATCGTTTGAAAGATTCTTATATCAATTTCGTCATCCTTCAAATAAGCGCGCACAGCGCCCTCAGAAAGCACCCCTGCCGATGAATTGAGCCTGTGACCGAGATTGTTGACAGAGGTAATGTCAAAGCCCTCGTCCTTGAGTGAATTTATGCACTTTGCAACCGCACTGCGCGAAACGCTTTCGCCTCTTGCGATTTCCTGACCCGAAATAAATTCGCCCTGTCTTGAAATAAGCGCATATATAATTTTATCGCGTAAGGTCAAAAAATCCACTTCCTTTCGTTCAACTCATCAAAAGCAAAAGCCCGTGGAACGGGCTTATTTTGCATGACGGTAAATATCCTCTGCCGCGCGCATTCTCGAATCGGGTTGTTCCGCGTCGGAATAATTGTTTCCGATATTGCGTTCGTCAAAGCTTATATCGCTCAAAAAATCCTTTTGCGAAACATACTCGAAATTCTTAATGTAAATTTCGCTTACGGAGGAAGCAAAAAATTCTTCCTTAAGCGATTCCTTGTCAATAAGCTTTGATTCCTCTTCGATGCTTTCGTCGGATTCTCCGAAAACTATCTCCGATTCCTCAAGCACATCTTCAAGCGATTCCTCGCTGCTGATCACGTCGTCGCTTTCCTCGGTTAACGAGGATGCGGATTCGTCAACCTCGGTTTCCTGATTTTGAGCTTTAAGATATTTTTTATATTTTGTTTCGGTTACGTACGCCAATTTGATTCTGTAGGTACCGTTTTGCATACCCGCAACCTTTTCCTCGGGGATCGTGATCTGCCAGTCCTCGCCCGGCTCGAGCTCCGCAAAGGTTCCTGAGTACTGTTGGGATATTGCGGTGGCGTTACCTAGTGTATAATACACGTCGCAATATTCAATCCAACCTTCATCGCTTAAATATTCGATCTTGCCGGTCATTTCTTCGTTTTCGTGGAAGAGCAATACAGTGCCGGCGGTATTTTTAACCGAAATGGTAACTTCGTTGTTACCTTCCTCGGCATCGCTAACAATGTCGACCGAAATGTCCTGACTTTGCCACAAAAGAACCTGAACCGCCAAAAGGGTAAAGAGTATCATAAAAGCAAAGGCAAGCACAAGCATAGTCAAAACGGCTGATTTCTTACGTTCTATGCCAAATCACCTCAATATAAATATAACACAAAATAGATTTTTGTAAATGGTTCTTTTTAACAAAAAATCACCTTTTATCAAACGCTGCATAGAATAGTATTGATAATATCAAACAAAAAGATATTATCTAAACATCGAGGAGGAATTTTAATGAACGAAAGAACAGGTCCGCTCGGCGGACTTTGCGGAAACGGAAAAGAGCAGCTTTGCTGTATCAGCGTAGATAAGGTTTTCGATTCCGCACGTGATAAGGATTGTCTGGAGGACGTGCGCGTTCATCTGTGCGACTGTGGACAGGAGATCGTCGACAAGGCAAGCGCGGTAAGATGCAAATCCGTCGAAATCATCAATACCAACATCCACATCGAGCCCGTGCCCTTCAACAAAGGCTTTTATCAGGTAACGGTCCGCTATTATTTCTGCGTAACGCTCGAGGCTTGTCTTTGCGGCGGCAGAGTACAGGAAGTAAAAGGCTTGTGTGCATTTGATAAAAAGATCATTCTTTACGGCAGCGAAAAGAACGTTTCGGTATTCACGTCCGATCCCGAAAACAACAGCTTTTGCTTCGACGAGCGCGATCTGCGCTGCGATAGCGAGCCCACCCTTCCCACAGTCGTGGTCGAGGTCGCTTCTCCCATCTGTCTTGATTGCAAGCTTATCGAGCGCATAAGACCCTTCGGTCATTGCTGTATGTGTATCGACGCCATCCCCGAACGCATCCGCGCTCGCTTCGAGGGCGATTTCGTCGACGGTGTAGGCTCCAACAACGTCTACGTTACCGTTGGCGTATTCTCGGTAATAAGAATGGAGCGCAAGGTTCAGCTTATGCTTCCTGCCTGCCATTTTTGTCTGCCCGAAAAGGATTCCAAGCCCTGCGGCAACGACGATCCCTGCTCGATCTTCGGCAAAATGCAGTTCCCGTTGGGTGAATTTTATCCCTATGCCGACGAGTATCGAGGCAACGGCGACCGTTGCGTTCACGGAAACAAGAGCGGCAGCTGCGATAAGTGCGGCAAATAACGCTGTTTTTTTCCAAACTTACTCAATGCCACAATTTCGGTTGTGGCATTTTTTTGTTTTCCCTTGAAATTACGCAATGAATATGTTATCATTTCATTGCACTAAACCATCAAGGAGAAAATTATGGAATTTGTCGAAGTTGTAAACCAAAATCAACATCTTCAAGGCTTTACAAAGGGCGGAAATTTTATGTATTGGTCGTTTACCGACTCGCTTGTAAAGACTAATCTTAACAATACCGTAAAATGTCAGGTGGAGATCCACGGCGGACATCTTGGCGACTGTGATTATCACGACGGAAAGATATATGCAAGCTATCTTCAAGATGCGCTCCCCGGACACGCTTGGGAGGATTGGACCGGATTTAAGATCTACATTTTCGATGCGAACGATCTTCGTGTTTTGAATATTTTAAATCTTGATATTTGCGACTATTACAAGAGCATCACCTGCACCGAGGAGGATACTCGCGGATTTCAGGGTATCGACGGCGTTGCAATAGCGCCCGACCCCGTCAGCGGCGAGGACAAGCTTTTTGTAGCCTGCGCGCTTTATACCGGCGAAAAATATGCAAATCAGATCATCCTTCAGTTTACTCTCGACGGCGTTTACGAAACCGAATATCATATCCCCACGGGCAACACCGTTTTCGGTATTCAAAATTTGGATTACGATGCCGAAAACAAGGAATTTTGGTTTAGTACCTACGGCGCGTCGCAGCCTTATCAGCCCAAGGAAATTCTTTATTGCATCTCGGGCGATCTTAAGGAAATCAAAAGAAAATATTGCTACTCTACGCCTTTCGGTATAGAGTGCCTTGGCAAGGAAGGCTTTTATGCTTCCTATCAGTACGGACAAAACGGCAGACGCGGCGGCGTTGCTTACCGTTGCGATGAATCGATGTTCCAAAACAACGTTACCGAAGCCGAGGTCGAAGCATTGATCCGCGGAAATAATTAATTGAATTTGCAATCTTGCAATATAAAATTTTACAAGTAATTAATAGGAGTAAATTATGGAATTTGTTGAAGCATTAAATCAACATGCGCATATGCAAGGCTTTTCGAGTGGTAACGGTCATATGTTCTGGTCGTTTACCAATAGTCTTATCAAAACCACGTTGGACAGCGTTGTTAGATGTCAGGTGCAGTTAAGAGGCGGACATTTGGGCGATATTGATTATCATAACGGTAAAATCTATGGTAGCTTTATGCTTGACGCTCTTCCCGGTCACGCTTGGGCAGATTGGTCGGGCTATAAGCTGATGGTGTTCGATGAATACGACCTAAGAACGCTTGACGTTATAAATCTCGATATTTGCGATTACTATAAGAGCATCACCTGCACACCTGAAGACACTCGCGGATTCCAAGGCATCGACGGCGTTACGATTGCACCCGATCCCGTAACGGGCGAGGATAAAATATTCATCGCTTGTGCATTGTTCACCGGCGAAAAGTATTCCAACCAAATCATCCTTCAGTTCGATATGACCGGTAAGTATGAAACCGAATACCACATCCCGACGGGCAACACCGTATACGGTATCCAAAATCTCGACTACGATGCGGATAACAAAGAATTCTGGTTCACTACCTATGGCTCCTCGCAGCCCTATCAAGCAAAATACGTTCTTTATTGCGTATCGGGCGATTTCAAGGAGATCAGACGTACCTATAAGTTTTCTACTCCGTACGGTCTTGACTGTCTTGGCAAAGAAGGCTTTTACGCTTGCTATCAGTTCGCAAGAAACGGCAGACGTGGCGGCGTTGCATACCGTTGCGACGAGGCTTGGTTCGAAACTCCTAAATCCAACGATGAGCTTAAAGAACTCATCTACGGCGACATCGAAGCATAAACAAAACAATAAAAACCCGTTGACTGATTCAACGGGTTTTTTGTTAATCGTTATTGCTGAGCTTCGTCTTCAGTATCGGCATCCGTACCGTCGGCCTCCTCAAAAGGCTCTTCGATAAGCTCCTCGGAACCGTCCGCAATATCCTCGGCGTCCTCGGCAATTTCGTCCGCAACCCTTGTTGTGACCTCGATCGCCTTTACCTCGATCTCGTCCTTTTTGACGTCTGTTGTGGGATAAGCACCCAAATCGTCATAGTAATCAAACGAGAAGAACTTGTTCGTTGCCTTGTGTTTCTTTATAAGCTTGTGGTAAAGCATATAGATCACGTAAAGCGCCAATGCGATAAGCGATATCCAAACACCGCCGGGGAGTGTAAGCTCGATATCCGCAAAGCTCACGTCGGTAGAAACTACAAGACCGGGCGTGGTGTAATCGAATACGATTTCGTTTTCGCCTGCTTCGCATTCAACCGCAACGAAACCGTAGGTAACTCGCAAAACGTCCTTTTCCTTGCCGTTTACACTTGCGTGCCATCCGTTTTCCTCGTAAGGTACGCTGAAGTAAACTATTCTCGGTTGGTCAAGAGTAATGCTTGCTTTAAATCCATAGGAATCGTATTCAAAGCTGTCGCAGCACATTTCGCGTCTTGCATCGACAGAAGCTTCAAACTTCGCCTCGGTCGCCGAAACAGCGGTTTCAATAGTAGCGCGATCCATAAACTGCGAATAATATGCAACCATATCGTCGGGCACAACAAGATACTGGCAAAGCATCTTGTCGCGGTTGCTCTTGCTGTACTTCTTTTCAAAATCGCTCTGAGTCATGAATTCGGTATAAGCAAAGCCCATCGGGATATAGTTTTCGTTGACGTAAATATCGTATCCGTTTTGCGATTCGAGATACACGAATCCGTAAGCATCGTGCTCCTCATCGAATTTGCCGATCTTTTCGCCGTTGGCGTCGGTCTTGGTGCTGTATTGCTTCGAGGTTTCGATAAACGAATACTTTGTCGAGGTGAAGGCTCTCAATCCGTAAAGCTTGCTTTCCGCTCTCGAGCCGACGCTTCTCGTTACGCCGATAATGGGATAGAACTCCATGATCGAGGGCGGGACGACGGTGTGGAAGCATTCAATGGTAGGATAATTCCAATAAATTCCGAGATTGTCGATAGTAGAGGTGTTCGAATCTCTGTAAAAGTCGATACGGTAGAATTCCTCGTGCGGGTCGGGCAAATTCACCTCTCCCTCGATACATTGATCTACCATAAAATTACTGTTGTGTGCATATTGCTTGCCGTTTGTAATATGAACGCATCCGTAAAGCACCGTCATACCGCAAACGCCGAAAAGCAATGCACGCTCGAATACCTTTGTACCGCGGAATCTGCGGATGAAAAACGCCGTAAGGATAATGCCAAGGAACGCAATTCCGACGTAAAGCCAGAATCTGAAGCGGTAAGGGGGATAGCCGAGAAGCATATTATCGCTGCTGTTCTCGTGCCATATAAGACCCAAGGGAAGCGCGATAACCGTACAAGCAAAGGTCATTATCGCCGTCGGTATCTTCCAATTCGTGCGTGCGTCCTCCAAGCTGATTATCGTCGCAAGAGTAAGCATCATAATCATCATATAAAGCCATCTTGCATAATAAGACGAGTTGAAGAGGAAAAACGAGCTGTTGAGTATCGGAACAAATGAGAAGGTGATAAGGGTGATGATAATACCCTTAAGCCACCAACGCCTTCTGACTGTAAACAGAGCAAACACGCCCGACATCGAGAACATGGGAAGATACATCGAAATAGATGCCCATCTCGTTTCGTGTCCGCTAAAGAAGTTAACGCGAGAGGGAATATCGGGCGGGAAGAAATAGGATTCAAGTATCTGTCCGTAGCGCTGCCAATAAAACTCGCCGTCCTTACGCCAGTAAAGCAGTCGCTTCAAAGAATCCATGCCTTTTTCGGTGTTGCCATCCCCGAAATATTCGAACATCTTGCTTAAGGTATCAAGATAAGAGCTCGAAATTCTGCTGTTGCCCATAAGCGCCGCGGCGGCAGGCAGGAACATAAACATCGACATCGCAAAGCCGAGCACCGCCTCGATAACGAGCGCGCCGAGCTTGCCGAGGGTGATCCTAAAGGATTTTGAGGACATTCTGAACAGGAAGTAAATAATGCAAAATACAACCTGACCTGCAAACATAAAATAGTTAACGACCGCGTTTATCGCAACCGCAACCGCAAAAACGCCCTTGCGATCGTTCTGCACAAGCTCCTCCATACCGATAAGGAGCAAGGGGAAGAATGCAACAACCTCGTGAAATTGGTTAAAGAAGGTGTTGTATATCTGGAAGCCCGAGAAGGAATAAAGCAAAGCGCCGATTACCGCATAGTTTTTGTTTTTAACAAATCTTTGCAGATAAGCATAGGCAATGACCGCGGCAACGATATATTTGATAATATAAATCGGAGCCATAAGATAGGGCGCCCAGGTAGAGGGGAACAGACACATCAACCAGAAAAAGGGGCTGCCGAGCATATAATACGAATAGCTTCCGATAAAGTTCGAGCCCATATCGGTGACCCAGTCCCAGCCAAACGATCCGTCCTGCACCATTCTTACGCAGTTTTCGTAAAAGCATATCTGCTGTGCGTTATAGTCGCCGTAATACAAAAACACGGGCGAGCCGGTTTTTATCCATTCAACTATAACGAACGGAACGGTGATGCATACCGAAACTATAAACGACCACCAAAGCACCTTTCGGTAAAAATACCACGGACTTTCACGGTCGAATTTGAATTTATTTCTAAGTGCATTCAATGCGCTCATAAAATAACTCTCCGATCAATTTTATACTCTATATTTTACAACTAATTCGCTCAAATGTCAATAAGCGATATGCCTTACAGACTGTTAATATTTTGTTTCTTGACTTGATGACGGACTAATGCTATACTTTAAAAAAACACAACGTTTGGAGGATAAAAGCCTTGAAGCGCTCACTGTCGTTAATACTCTGTCTTGTGCTCGTGCTTGCCATGATCCCGTCCTGTGTGGCGGCAGAGGACGTCACACCCAAAAAAGCCTATAATTACGTTATTTCCGACGGATTTGTTTATAACGTGACCGAAAAAACAACGAAAGAAGATCTGCTTGCATCCGGAAGCGATTTTAAATCGGTCGATTCGGGCGGCGAATATGTAAAAACCGGCGATACCGTTACCGATAAAAGCGGGAATAAGCACACCGTAGTAATTTACGGCGACGTTTCCGTAAACGGAATAGTAGATAAATATGATTACATTGCTGTAAAACGCGCTTATATGAAAACCGTTACGCTTTCGGGCGCATATCTCGAGGCAGCAAAGAAGGAAGATGTGGTTACTGTGTACGATTATATCGCAATTAAGCGTCACGTTATGAAAACGGCGGACATTTTCGCAACCCCTCACAAGGGAAACGGGGTTATAAACGTTGCCTATATCCCGCTCGATAACCGCCCCGTAAACAAGGACCGTGTCGAATATCTTGCGGCCTCCGCGGGTTTAAATCTCCTTATCCCCGAGGAATCGCTTTACCGTACCGCGCTCGACAATATGACCCCCAACCCCGACGGCTCGACCATCGGCAACCGAAAGGCGTTGCTCGATTGGCTCAAATCTGTCGAGAACGAGTGCGAATACTTCGTTATCTCTCTCGATCAGCTCATCTCGGGCGGACTTGTCGGCTCGCGTTACCTTTCAAACACCGACCTCACGTTTGAAACAGAGGTCGCAGATTATCTTATAAAGCTTGCCGAAAAGAAGCATATAATCCTTTTCGATACGGTAATGCGGCTTGCGTCCACCGTTGACTATCAGGGCTATAAGATGGAGGAATACAACGCGTTGAGAGCCTACGGCAAGGTTGCACGCAAGACCTTGAGCGGCAATCAGCTCACCGTTGAAAACATTATCGCAGGATACCGTTATGATGCAAACGGACGTGAGATAAGCGTTTCGGTAAGCGCGCAAAAGCTTAACGATTATCTCGCATCGCGCGCCCGTAAGCTTAAGATCATCGATTATCTGCTTTCAAACGCGGTTGACGATATCGAAAGAATTTATATCGGTGTCGACGATTCCTCGCCCGAAACTACCATCCAGACAAACGAAATTAATTATATAACCTCGCTCGGCGGCGATAACTTGACCCTATTTGCAGGTGCGGACGAGCTTGGATTAATGGGCATCGCCGCGGTCGCGACCGACGTTTACGGCGAAGCCGAATGTAATGTTACCTATTTCGGAGAGGGCAAGGACTGGTCGGCAGATAGCTTCGATACCTCCACACTTTCCGACTGTATCGAAAAGCACTTCTCGTCGATCGGCGCAACGCTCGACAGCAGCGATAAAAACGCGCTTCAGGTGCTTGTGCTCACCCGTTCAAACAACACCGCCAAATATGCCGACGAGCTTATGAAAAAGGCGGTCGACAACATAAGCAAGGGCATCCCGACCTGTATAATCGATGCCTCGAGCACCAACCGAGATCTGCCATATAAGGTGATAGATTCGAATTACGATATTGCAAAGCTTCTCGGCTATTCAAACTGGAACACGGTGGCGAACGCAACCGGTATTTCACTTTCAAACGCCGTTGCAAGATACGTTTATATCAAGAACGGAGCGGTCACCGAGGAGTCCAACAAGGCGTTCCTAAAGACCCTTACCTTCTCGCTTATCAAGGATATCTCCTATAAGTGCAAGGGTATCACGAATTTAAAGGATACCTCTCAATACGGCCCCGTGAAGATTCTTAACAAGATCAATTCCTCGGAAATTCTCGTCGGTATCGGCAAATATTCGTCCCACGGAGCGGTAAGCGTTTCCAATTTCCGTTATCCCTGGAACC
>JAFYON010000011.1 GCA_017560145.1 Clostridia bacterium
CTTCTTTATCATATTCAGCTCCGACGCGCTCGGCTTGATGGTATCCTCGATAGTAAAAACCCCCAACACCGCAATGACGGTTATGCCCTTCGTTCTTATAATCCAGCTTGCAATGTCGGGTATGATTTTCGAGCTTGAGGGCTTTACCGACGTGATTTCAAACATAACCATCGGTAAATGGGGACTTAACGCCGTTTGTGTTACCGCCAACGTAAACGATATGGCAGGCGCGGCACTTTTCCCGCATCTTGCAGAAAATTACGAATTCACCGTCGGTCACCTTTTGGGGCTCTGGGGCTTGCTTATCGGCTTCGCAGTACTCTACGGCGCCATCGCAATCGTCGCCCTTAAGTTCGTCGATAAGGATAAAAGATAAAATAAAAAAGACGGGAATTTCCCGTCTTTTTTTGTTACATAAATTTAATTGTGAAAAAGGTATCTCTTCCGTTGGTATAGGTCCAGATCGTCCAAGTGATGCGCGCATTTCGGTAGTCGGCGCGTTCTATTGCGTAGCTGAGCGCGGTCCAATCGGCAACGGTATCGACGTACATCACGCATTGGATCGAAATTCCGTCGTCCAACCAACGGTCGACAACGTCCTGCGCCATTGCATCGATATCGGTATAAGCCTTTTTATATCCGTCCTCGTTGTTACCAAGCGGCATATAATAGAAATAGTTTTTATCGCTTTGGCTTTCCAAGGGATAATATTCCATTTCCTCGCCCCAATTGTATTCGAGCATTCTGTCCTTGCCGACGTTGAAAAGTCGGTAAGAGGGGATATATTTCTCTCCGTCCGCCATACAGTCGTTAAAGGTCACGTCGACGCCATACCATTTTCCGTCGAGCCTTATGGTATTAAGAATATGCCATCCGTCGGAATTATAAACCGTCATTCTGCCGACCTCGAAGCCTGCGATCGACGCCAACACATAAAATCCGTCGGTATAGCCCTGACAGTTCGCCTTGCCGTCGAGCAGTGCGCCCACCGCGGTAAGATGACGCGGCGGATTTTTCGCATCGGACACGTGAGTCGTTCCGTCGTAATAGGTAACCTTTTGGGCAAGCATATCGTGAAGGAGTATTTCAAGCTCCATATCGCTGTCCGCCTGCTCTCTTGCGGCGTTCACCATTTCGGTTGCCGCCATCAAGGTGTTTTTTTCCTCGACGCTGAGCTGTTTTATATTGCCGCTTCTGTATGCGTCAACGATCCTGTCTCCCGGATATTCGACAAGCCTTACGTCGTATTTATTTCCCAGTACGCTGTGATAAATAACGCAGCTGGAAGATATTCTGGCAATAGTCGGTCCGTCGAGCTGACTTTTGTCGCCGTTGTAAATAAACTCGATGTCGAAAATATCCTCTTGCTTTTTGCCGTTGATATAATCCCTTACCTCGGCAAGCGTGTCAAGCTCGACGATCGGCTCGATCGGCTCGCTTTCGGGCTCGCTTATCTCGGGGACGCTGTATATCGGCTCGCTGTAATCGTCGGAAATTTCAAACGAAGGCTCGCTGCTTTCAATATATTCGCTGTATTCGATATATTCGCTGTTCTCGAAGAACTGACTGTATTCGAAATGATAGCTGTAATCGGGATAGGAATAATCATAATAAGGTTCGGATCTTTTGCTTTCCTCCCTACGCGATAAATCCTCTTGCCAATCCTCAAGCTCATCCTTCAACACCGCGAGTCCGCCCAAGGGGAGCAAGCATCCCGTTAAAAGGGTTGAAAGTAATAAAAATGCAACTAAAGAAAAGATTATTTTCTTCATCAGATCTCCTAAAGCTCTGTTCGTTTTATTTCGTGCTCGGTACCAACCAAGCCGACAAGCATTTTTCTTATTTCCTCTTCATCGAAAAACCTTGCGCGGAGTACAAGCGTATCTCCGACGTAAAGCTTCTTTTCGCCGTCGTTGTCCATATCCTTGTTGGTCTCGTCGACGCGTGTAACCGAAACGACGATCGACGCAGACGGCCACATAATATCTCTTACCGCCTTGCCGACAACAAAGGAGTTGTGCGATACCTTCATTTCAAAGCAAGCGATAATAGGCTGACGTCCTTGGTTTTGCGCGTGCTCCATTTTTTCGAGCGCGTAATCGTAAAAGGGCGTGCGGTTAAGCATTTCGGTAATAAAGGTCACCGTGAAAATAACAAGCGCAACGAAAAGCAGATTCGTGTACTGTCCGGTAAGCTCGATAAACAATACCGCCGCAGTAAGCGGAGCGCGCAGAGTACCGCCGATAAAGGCGCACATTCCCAAAAATACCACGGCAGGGAAGAGCTCGGCATCCATGCCCATATAAACGAGCAATTTCGCACATAGCGCCGAAAACGCCGCGCCGATCGCAAGCGTGGGAATAAATATACCGCCTGTAACGCCGCTATCGGTAACAAAGAGCATCATTAAAAGCCTTATTGCGAAGAGGGCGACCAAAAACCAAACCGTCTTGTCGTTTTCCATAACGTGCTCGATGGTGTGATGGCCGCTATATAAAGCATCGCCAAAAACAAACGCCAATATACCGGTAACAAGAAAAACAAAAACAAGCTTTACGGGTGCGGTGAAGAAACGCGAGAATTTTGCGGCAAAGCGCGCGAAAAGCGATATCGATGAATCGAAAAGACCTACCGCGACCGCCACAAGCAAGCCGAGCAGCAAAAGATAGCCGATATGCGAAAGCTCAAAGCTTGCAAACTGCTCGATATGGAACAGGCTTGCGCTTACGCCGAAAATCTGACAAAGCAGTTGGTTGACGTAGGTTGCCGAAACGACCGAAACCGAAACGGTAAGAACGAGCATTGGGGTAAAGCGCTTGTGTATCTCCTCAAGCGCAAAAAGTATGCCTGCAAGCGGTGCGCCCGTTGCAACGGCAAAGCCTGCGCCGGCGCCGCCCGTCATAATATAGCGGTTCCAGGTCGTTTTATTGCGCGAGATATTTCCGCACATTTTGCCGATCGACGTGCCCATAAGCACGGCGGGACCTTCGCTGCCCAACGGAAGACCGCAAAGGAAGCTTACCATACTGCAGAAAAAGGTTCCGAAAAGCGTTCTGAACCAACGGAACGAAAGAACACCGCGCAAAACGCCCTCGCTTCGCGGAATACCGCCGCCCTTAATTTCGGGCGAAACGCGATGGATGGCATACATCAAGAGCGCAAAAGCGGTCAACGCCAAAAACAACAGCGCAACGTAGATCCAATTTCCGTTTGCCGCGGCGTAAATCGATTGCGACCATTCGGTCACCTTGTTTGCCGCCAACTTGAAAAGGAATATAAATGCGCCCGTTACCGAGCCGCAGATTATTCCGTAATATATGCAGGGCAAGACGTGTACGATATATTCCTTGTATTTATAGTGTTTCACTTTAACACCTTCGTTCTAATAGCGTTTTCTTGCCCCCTATTATAAAACATAAAAACTGCTTTGTCGATATTTTTTTGCATTTTTTGAAATATATTTTATATTTCAATATCGATTGACAAAACATTTTTGGCGTAGTATAATACTGTATTACCAAAATAAAAAATGCGAGGCAAAATATGAAAACCGTAAAATCCACACGTATTAAAGCTTTTCTTTGTTTTGTGTTGTGTATAGCTTTATGCTTGCCGTTGTTTATGGCGTGCAATGACGAAGAAACCGCAACCTTCTCCGACCCTGTGTCCTCGAGCGTCGACACGGCTGAATCGTCCGCGGCAGAATCGCAAGAGGAAAGCTCCGAGCCTTCGGCAGAATCGAGCGTAGCAGAGGATTCAAGCGCAGCAGAAGATTCGAGCGCAGCAGAGGAATCAAGCGAACCCGAAGAATCAAGCGAACCCGAAGAATCGAGCGAACCCGAAGAATCAAGCGAACCCGAGGAATCGAGCGAGCCCGAGGAAGAAAACGACAAGGTTGAAGTAGACGGCCTTTTTACCGCCGAATTTGTTAAAGAAAAAGATATTTCAAGCATCAAAAATTGCATTAGATATGAATCGAGCAAGGAGTACAATATTTTCCACGTGCTCTTCACACCTAAATCGATCATTTACAACGTTGCTCTTTATGAAATAACGGACGAGCTTAACGGTACCGTCGTTTTGGGCGACACTCTTTTTGAAGAGGTAAGAGCAACGGCTCAGAAGCCCTTCCTTGCAGATATTGAAATTCCCGATGCGGTTGCGGCAAACTGCATTGGCTTTACCGACGAAAAGGGCGAAAGGCATTACTATAAAATTCTTGACAGCGGAAGGGACGGAAGCTTGATCGTGGCTAAAACCGAAATCGCAAAGCCCTCTTATGACAGTGCGTTGCTCCCCGAAAAAACATCTTATAAGCTCCTCTTTATCGGTAATAGCGCAACCTACGTTAACGATATCCCCGCAAACCTTGCAAAGGTTTGTGCATCGAAGGGCATAACCATTACACAAAAGCAGATCGTTCCCGGCGGACGTACTCTTGAACAGCATTCCAACGATCCCGCACTGTTCACAGAAATAGCAAAGGGCTACGATGCGGTATTTATTCAGGAAAACGGCACGATGCTTACCAACGATGCAGGCCGTAAAAAGAGCTTGGCGGCAATCGAAAAGATCGGCAAAGCGGTTCACGAAAGCGGCGCAAAGTTTTATTTCTACGTAAGACCGCCTTACGGAAAGAACCTTGACGGATTCGTTAACTTCGATCAGTGCAAGGTTTTCGACGAGCACTTTACCCCCGCGGCTGAGGAATACGATGCTTCTTGCGTTTACGTTAACAGAGCGTTCGCATACGCGATCAAGAACTGCGGCGGCAACCTTTGGGGCTCGGATAACGCGCACACCAACACCCGCGGCGGCTATCTTGCGGTTTGCACCTTCTATGCAACCCTCTTCGGAAAAACCGCAACCGAGCTTGACGTTTTGTTCGATCTCCCCGCAGACGAAGCACTTGAGCTTCAAAAGGCAGCCGACAAAATCGCCCTCGAAGGCGTTATTCCTTGGCAATAAGCTTTAAATATAAAAAAGACGGCATCCGCCGTCTTTTTTTGTTGGGTGAATAACGAAACAGCTCATAATTTCGCAAATAAACACACCCTCTCGAATTTTCGGTCAAAAGCATTGACAAACCATTTCGCTTTTGCTATAATAATCGGGCATCTTATCCGGGTGTGGCTCAGTTTGGTAGAGCGCTTGGTTCGGGACCAAGAGGCCGGAGGTTCAAATCCTCTCACTCAGACCATAAAAAAGCAAAGAGTCGTTGCGACTCTTTGTTTTTTTATTATTTGCGTTGTGTTGAACCGACGGCTTCGCAGAGCTCGAACACGGGATCAAGGGCTTGCGAGCGAAAAACGCTTCGGGGAAGCGTTTTTGGGGAAGCAAGCGGCACAAAGCAAGGAGAAACGCAAGCTCGCGACCGAGCGCGCGGTTCGACTATGCGACTGCCGAGGGCCGCGAGAGGTTCGAATATTGTAAGGAATCCTTGAGGATAAGGCGGTTTGAGTGAAAATTCAAGCCGTCTTATCCTTTTTTGAACCGTTGTCCTTTACAAATCGGCAAAAATGCGCTATAATATATACGATAAACTGGGTTATTTTAACTTGGAGGCAAATTATGAAAAAGGCTTTATGGATAGCACTTACTTTGTTACTCGTCTGTGTTTTTGCTTTGTCAGCTTGTAATAACGAAAAATCCCAAGCTGATTCAATGGTAACCTTTGCTACATTAACGGTGGACGGAAATAATGTTACTGGAGAGGTTGCCAATGAAATTACAACATTTTCTTTCCTCGAAGAAATTGAAGCTAACGAGGGCGTAGAATACTCTGTCAGTTTAGATATATATGGCAAGGATGTTGTTCCAACTAAAACGGTTGCTCTTCATTCGGGAGATAATAAATTTTATGTTTTGGCAACTCTCAAAGATCAAAGCAAAGTATATACAGTAACTATTCGTAGGAGACCTATATACAGTGTTGTTTTTGATACAGACGGTGGAACAGCGATAAAAATGCAATCTGTCGAAGAAGGAAAGTTGGTTACTGCTCCCGACATCCCTACCAAAGATGGATATACCTTCATAAAGTGGAACTATGAATTTGAAAACGTGGTTATGAGTGATATTGTCATTAAGGCAGAGTGGGCATCTATTTCTTATGAAATGACCTACGATGCTAATGGTGGATCTGTAACCAACAACAAGCAAACCGTGAATTATGGTAGTTCATATACCCTTGAAACCCCTACAAGAAAAGGCTATACTTTTGTAGGATGGTATGAGGGCGAAAAAAGGTATTATGACGGTGTATGGGAAACTCCCCAAAATGTTACTTTGAAAGCAAAGTGGAATATTAACACTTATAGTATTTCATATGTGAATAACGGCGGTACGCATTCTAACCCCACTACTTATACAGTAGAGGACGAGATAGAGTTAGCGGCACCAACTAAAACTGGCTATACATTCCTCGGTTGGACATTCGATGGACAAACAACACCAACTACTAACGTTAAAATTTTGAAAAACTCTACCGAGAACAAGAAATATACAGCAAATTGGAGTGCAAATACTTATGAGATAACCTACGATGCTAATGGTGGTTCTGTAATCACCAACAAGCAAACCGTAAATTATAATAGCTCCTATACACTTGAATCTCCCGTAAGAAAAGGTTATACTTTTGCAGGATGGTACGAAGGAGAAACAAGGTATTATGGTGGTACATGGAGAAAATTAAGTAATGTCACTTTGAAAGCAAAGTGGAATATTAACAATTATTATGTGTCTGTTAATGGCACAAGCGGCGGAAGTGTTAGTGGAGAAGGTCGTTATGAGTATAATTCTACGGTGACCGTTTCTGCAAAATCTAAATTGGGCTATACTTGGCTTGGTTGGTTTGATGATAACGATAATATTGTTTCGAACCAAACAACATACACTTTTACGCTTGGAGATTCCAGTGTCGTTTTGAAGGCAAAATGGAAAACAAGTGATGATATTGCAGATTTTGTGTTTACCTCAACAGAAACAACTTGTACTATAACTGATGTTGTGGACGATTCTAAAACTACATATACCATTCCTTCATATGTAACAAGTATAGGAGATTGGGCATTCTTTATGTGCGATTATCTTACTAATATTACTATTCCAAAGGGCGTAACAAGTATAGGTAAACAAGCTTTTTCTGGTTGTAATAAACTTTCAAGTGTTGAAATTCCTAATAGCGTAACCAATATAGGTGCAAATGCTTTTTCCAATTGTGACGGCTTAACGAGTATCGTAATTCCGAAAAAAGTAACGAGCATAAACGAGTATGCGTTTAGTAGTTGTAGTAATCTCACAAGTATAGTTATACATAGCGAGGTAACTTTCATTGGTAAGGGTGCGTTTAGCGGTTGTACTAAACTAACGAATATAACATTTAGAGGAACCACATCAATGTGGAATTCTATTTCTCTTGGAAACAATTGGAATCATATGGTGCCCGCCACTAATGTTATTTGCTCTAATGGAACGATAACAATCAAGTAATTATATTAAAATAATATTTAGCCACGGCTCACAGCGAGCCGTGGCTTTTATATATTGCGATTAAGTGTCATAGCATGTAACATTTTTTGTAACGGTTTCGCATTGTATCCATATTATCTGCATCTCCCAAAACAAAAAAGGACGGGAAATTCCCGTCTTTTTTATTTTATCTTTTATCCTTGTCAACGAATTTAAGGGCGACGATTGCGATGGCGCCGTAGAGTACTGCGAAGCCGATAAGCAAGCCCCAGAGCCCCAAAAGGTGACCGACGGTGAATTCGTAATTTTC
>JAFYON010000096.1 GCA_017560145.1 Clostridia bacterium
CTTTATCGCTGTTTCGGGTCTTAAGATGATCCAGAAGGTTGACCTTAACGATAACGCTAACCTCTTCACTGTTTCGGCAATTCTTATCCCCGGTATAGGCGGTATGGCAATGAACATCGGTGAGGTTTACATCACCACCGTCGCATGCGCACTTATCCTCGGTATCGTTGTAAATGCGCTTCTTCACAGAAAAAAGGACTAATCAACAAATGAAAGATTACCAGAACGTTACAATATTCAATCACCCCTTGATAGCACATAAAATCGCGATCCTTCGTAATGAAAATACCAGTATGAAGGAATTCCGCGAACTTATCGAGGAAATCACCACTCTTATGACCTTTGAATGTCTTCGCGAGGGCGTTCCCACCGTTGACGTAGAGGTTCAGACTCCGCTTGAATTGTGCACACAACAAATGGTAAAGGATAACGCTATCGTTATCGTTCCCATCCTTCGTGCAGGCTTGGGTATGGTAAACGGCATCCACGTGCTCTTCCCCTCGGCAAAGGTAGGACATATCGGTCTTTACCGCGACGAGGAAACGCTCGAGCCCATGGAATATTATTGCAAGCTTCCTCAGGGCATCGAAGAAAAGCTCGTGCTTGTAGTTGACCCGATGCTTGCAACCGGCGGTAGTGCTTGCGACGCTATCGAAAAGCTTAAGCAGCGCGGATGCAAGAACATTAAGTTTATGGCCGTTATCGGCGCACCCGAGGGTGTTTCCCGTGTTGCGGAGGCACATCCCGACGTGCACATCTTCGTTTCTACACTCGATCGTTGTCTTAACGAGCACGGATATATCCTTCCCGGTCTCGGCGATGCAGGCGACAGACTTTTCGGAACAAAATAATTTAAGGTAGATTTTTAATGAATTACGACGTAATAATTATCGGCGCAGGTCCCGGTGGTATTTTTGCAGCTTACGAGCTTATGCAGCTTAAGCCCTCGCTTAAGGTTGCGGTTTTTGAGGCCGGCAACGAATTGAGCAAAAGACGTTGCCCGATCGACGGGGAAAAGATCAAAAGCTGTATCGGCTGTAAAAGCTGCTCGATAATGAGCGGATTCGGCGGTGCGGGCGCATTCTCCGACGGCAAATACAATATCACAAACGATTTCGGCGGAACTCTTTACGAGTATATCGGTAAAAAGCAAGCGCTCGATCTGATGTATTACATCGATGATATCAATTTGCGTTACGGCGGAGAGGGAACTAAGCTTTACACTACCGCAGGAAGCCGCTTTAAGACCACCTGCATCCAGCACGACCTTCATCTTCTCGATGCATCCGTAAGACATCTCGGCACGGATATCAACTATATCGTGCTTGAGAATCTTTATGCATACCTTAAGGAAAAGGTTGGATTTTTCTTCAACACGCCCGTAAGAACGGTTGCGCTTGAGGATGACGGATATCGCGTTATCTGTGATAATGGCGAATTCACCTGTAAGGATTGCATAATTTCGGTTGGCAGAAGCGGAAGCAAATGGATGGAAAACGTTTGCAAGGCCCTTGATATCACCACAAACTCCAACCGTGTCGATATCGGTGTGCGTGTTGAGCTTCCTGCCGAGGTATTTGCTCATATTACCGACGAGCTTTATGAAAGCAAGATAATGTACCGTACCGAAAAATACGGCGATAGAGTAAGAACCTTCTGCATGAACCCCAAGGGTGCGGTCGTTACCGAAAATACCAACGGTATTATTACCGTTAACGGTCACAGTTATGAGGATCCCGCAAAGCAGACGAATAACACCAACTTTGCACTTTTGGTTGCAAAGCATTTTTCGGAGCCCTTCAAGGATTCGAACGGCTACGGTGAAAGCATTGCACGTCTTTCCAATATGCTCGGCGGCGGTGTTATCGTTCAGCGATTTGGCGATCTTATTCGCGGTCAACGCTCGAACCACAAGCGTATCGAGGAGGCGTTTATCACTCCCACGCTCAATGCGACTCCTGGTGACCTTAGCCTTGTGCTTCCCAAGCGTATCCTTGACGGCATTATTGAAATGCTTTATGCGCTTGATAAGGTTGCTCCCGGTACCGCAAACGACGATACTTTGCTTTACGGCGTTGAGGTCAAGTTCTATAATATGGAGGTTGAGGTTGACGAAAACCTCGAAACCAAGCATAAGGGACTTTACATTATCGGCGACGGCAGCGGCATAACCCATTCGCTTTCGCACGCGTCGGCAAGCGGCGTTTACGTTGCAAGAAACATCGCTCGTTAAAACCGTTATTCACTTTAAAAACAAAGAGTACTTTCGTTTTGCGAAAGTACTCTTTTCTTTGTTATATAACGTTTTTGCCGAAGCGCTTGATCTTTTTCGTGGTGGTTTTTTCAAAAGCCTCCCAAACGATTTCGGTAATGATGATCTTTTTATAGGTCGGAAGCTTTTCGTTGATTTTTGCAACGATCGCGGCGATCTCTTTTTTGATATCCTCCTCGGAGGGGAGCTTTCCGTAAAGCTCCTTGATCTTATCGGTGCAGGGGAAGATCTTTGCCTTTACCGCTTCGCCGCCCTTGGTGTTTGGCACGCCGAGAACGAGCGCCTCTTCAACGAACGCCTCCTCGGTAAGACGGTTTTCAAGCTCCTCGGGGTAGATGTTCTTGCCGTTTTGTGCAACGATAACGTTTTTGCATCTGCCGGTGATATAAAGGAATCCGTCCTCGTCGAATCTGCCGAGGTCGCCCGTGTGGAAATATCCGCCGCGCATAACGCGTTCGGTTTCCTCGGGATCGTTATAATAACCGAGCATAACGTTGTCGCCCCTTGCGATAACCTCACCGACGCCCTCGTCGTTGGGGTTTTCGATCTTTATCTCAACGCCGTGGATGGGAAGTCCGACAGCGGCGGGATTCATAAAGAAATCGTTGTTTCCTGCAAGCAGGGGAGCGGTTTCGGTAAGTCCGTAGCCCTGATAGGTGGTAATGCCAAGCTCACAGAAGGATTCGATCGTTTCGGGCTTTATCGGTGCGGCGCCGACGATAAGAAGGCGCAATTTTCCGCCGAGCGATTTTTTAACCTTGCGCTTGACGATATATCTAAGGGGTGCAGGAAGCTTTTTAAGCATCTGCTTTAAGGTCGCGCCCTCCTCGGGAAGAAGGAACTTGGGGAGCGATTCACGGATGGACGCGTCGATTCTTTTAAGGATGAATTCCAAAAGAAGGGGAACGACGATAAGCACGCTGGGCTGATATTCGTTTATATTCTTTGCAACCTGTCGCAAGCCGTCTGCATAGGAAATGCAAGAGCCGCCTGAAAGA
>JAFYON010000097.1 GCA_017560145.1 Clostridia bacterium
CTGACTCCGCTAGAAAAACGAAGTCAGTATGTCGCTTAATATTTAATATCTACCATAGGGGTTCTTTTTGTGCTGTCCGTACAATTTGGGGCATAACAATTACCCTCGCGTTGTTTTTTTATTGTTTCTTACGCAATTTCAAGGCAGAGCTTGATCATTTCGTTAAAGCCGGTCTGGCGCTCCTCGGTGGAAAGCTCTTCCTTTGTAAACATATGGTTGCTTACGGTGCAAACGCAAAGCGCCTTTGCCTTCGCCTTTGCGGCGATCATATAAAGCGCTGCGGCTTCCATTTCAACACCCAAAATGCCCATATCCTTCCAAATCGCGTTGACCTTTTCGGGGGCATAGAAAACGTCGGTGGAATAGATGTTGCCGACTCTTGCGCTTATGCCAAGCTCTTTTGCCTTTGCATCCGCCGCCTTAAGAAGCTCGAAATCTGCAATCGGAGCAAAGGTGCCGGGAAGCTCGTATTGCCAAGCAAAATTGCTGTCGTGGCAAACGCCTTGCGCGATGATGATATCGCGAACGTTAACGCCGTCGCCGATACCGCCTGCCGAGCCTGCGCGGATGATCTGCTTTACGCCGTAATGGTTGTAAAGCTCATAAGCATAAATGCCGATAGAAGCCATACCCATACCGTGTCCCATAACCGAAACGCGTTTTCCCTTGTAATAACCCGTGTAACCGAGCATACCGCGTACCTCGTTAAAGCAAACGGCATCGTCAAGATAGGTTTCGGCAATATATTTTATGCGCAACGGGTCGCCGCACATAACGACTGTTTCGGCAATGTCACCGATATTTGCGGAATTGTGAGGAGTAGACATAGAAAAACCTCCGAGTAGTTGAATGATAAATGAAGAATGAAGAATGAAAAATGAAAAATTACGGTAGCTTTTCGTTCCGAAAAGCATTTTTATTGTATTTGCAATTTCAAAATGCAAAGCATTTTTATACCTTAACGAAACCGCAATGAAATAAAACGAGCGTAAAATCAAACCGCAACGTATGCGGGCGATTCGTGAATCGCCCCTACGGATGTATCGTTTTACGTCAATTCAAAACACGCCGTGTTTTTATAATCAAATAAACATATTTTTCAAGGACATGTGCCTTGAAAAATATACCTTGGAGCATCGCGAGCGGTGAGCGAGACGCGAGTGTCCGATGCTCACAAAACCCCGCCGCGCGGGCATGGGGTCCCTAAAAAATCTTTAGATTTTTTGGGGAGAGCGTAGCGTTAATGTTGCCAAGCGCCAAGATAATTCTTTTGATTTTCGGTAAGAGTGTCGATCTTACAGCCCCAGAAAGCGAGCTTGCGGCGAGCAACCTCCTCGTCAACCTCACGCGGTACGCGAATAAGCTTTTCCTGAATGTTGCCCTTGTTGGTAACCAAGTGGAGCGCGGAAAGCGCCTGAATAGCAAAGGACATATCCATAATTTCTGCAGGGTGACCGTCGCCTGCGCAGATGTTTACCAATCTGCCCTCTGCGATAACGTAAACGGTGTTGCCGTTGGGAAGCTTATAGCCGATAATGTTATTTCTTGCCTCGAAGGATTCGGTTGCATATTCCTTAAGCGCCTTCATATCGACCTCCACGTCGAAGTGACCTGCGTTTGTAAGGATCGCGCCGTCCTTAAGAAGCTCGAAGTGCTTGGTGGTGATAACCTCGCAGTCGCCGGTAACGGTGCAGAAGAAATCGCCCTCCTTCGCCGCGTCCTCCATGGGCATAACCGCAAAGCCGTCCATAACAGCCTCCATCGCGCGGATGGGGTCTACCTCGGTAACGATAACCGAAGCGCCCAAGCCCTTTGCACGCATTGCAACGCCCTTGCCGCACCAGCCATAGCCTGCAACAACGACCTTTTTGCCTGCAACGATAAGGTTAGTGGTGCGGTTAATACCGTCCCAAACCGATTGACCCGTGCCGTAACGGTTGTCGAAAAGATGCTTGCAATCTGCATCGTTTACCAAAACCATCGGGAATTCCAAAATACCCTCGCGCGCCATAGCGTGCAAGCGGATGATGCCGGTCGTGGTTTCTTCGCATCCGCCGATAACGCCGGGAAGAAGCTCGCGGTATTTGGTGTGGATAAGGTTTACCAAATCGCCGCCGTCATCGATAATAATATTGGGCTTGCCCTCCTCGATAACGCGGGAGGTGTGCATTTCATATTCTTCATCGGTGCAGCCGTGCCAAGCGTAAACGTTAAGTCCGCCGTGCACCAAAGCCGCCGCAACGTCGTCTTGGGTGGAAAGGGGGTTCGAGCCGGTAATATACATTTCTGCGCCGCCCGAAGCAAGAAC
>JAFYON010000012.1 GCA_017560145.1 Clostridia bacterium
AAGACAACGTGATTATCGCGGGACACGGCAGATTCGCGGCGAGATCGTCGAAATGATGACATTTGTTAATTCGGGAACAGGAAAAGAGATCAGCAGAAAATCAATATGATTGAATCCGAAGTCCAAAAAATAAAAGATATTCTCATAGAAGCGGAAATTTCCGACAGGCGCATTAAAGCCTTGGAACCGATTATAGAGAATGTCGCTTGGATGAAAATCAAACTTGACGACGCCAGGGAGAAAATCGCCACCTCGTCGGTTGTTATTCCATACGACAACGGCGGCGGTCAGAGTGGCATCCGCGAAAATCCTTTGTATAAGGGATATGAGAGCTTGTGGAAATCCTATATCACAGGTATGGACAGGATCCTCGGCGCCTTGCCGAAAGAAGCGATTGAAACGGTCGCAGAAGATATAAAGACCAACGAACCACGAACGGTTTTAGAGCTTGTAAGGGGAAAGCATAAAAAAGAAGCGTGAAGGGGTCACAGGAACCAAGAATATCAATAGAACCAAGCCGCATTACGACCGACGGGACGGATGCGGCTCTTTTAATGTCCGAATATGGGTGTAAGCTTGACCCGTGGCAACAAACCGTCTTGGATTGTTGGCTTGGGAAAGACGAAGCAGGAAAATACACCGTGACCTCGGCGGGGTTATCAGTTCCCAGGCAGAACGGAAAGAATGTTGACCTCGAAGCACGCGAGTTTTTCGGTCTTGTGGTGAACGGAGAAAAGATATTGCATACCGCCCACCAAGTCAGAACGTCCAAAAAGTCTTTCCGAAGGCTTGCGGCAATGTTTACCGATAAAGGGCATCCCGAGATCACCGACATAGTGAAGAATATTCGCTATACCAACGGTGAAGAATGTATAGAGTTGGACAATGGCAGCGTTATTGAGTTTTCCGCAAGGTCCAGGCAAGCGGCAAGAGGTTTCGACGGCATTTCCCTGGTTGTCTTTGACGAGGCGCAGGAACTTACCGACGATCAGATAGAAGCTATAATGGCGACACTTTCCGCGAGTTCCACAGGCACAAGACAGATTATTTACACGGGAACGCCCCCTTATCCTGGGTGCCCTGGTGAAGTATTCCGCAGACGCCGCACCACTTGTATGACCGACCCCTCGCCGCACGATTGTTGGCACGAATGGTCGGTGGACGGTGAAAACGTCGATAAGATAAACGCGGAAGATACGTCATTATGGTATATGACAAATCCCGCACTTGGTATTAGATTGTCCGAGGATTTTACCAAGGAAGAATACAAAACAATGTCTAAGGACGGATTTTGCCGCGAGCGTTTAGGTTGGTGGTCGCCCGTTCTAACGGAAGTCGTAAATTATGCGATAAATGCAAATTTGTGGGATTCTTGCAAGTCCACGGATCCCAAACCCGAAGGAAAGACCGCATACGGAGTTAAATTTTCCGCAGACGGTTCCTTTGTTTGTCTATGCGGCGCAGTTATTCCGCAGGACGGCAAAGCACGAATATCATTAATAGAAGCAAAACCCACGGGACACGGCACGGGTTGGCTTGCCGAGTGGCTAAATGAGCGCAGTTCGAAAGCTTGTTGTGTAGTCATCGACGGTCGAAACGGCGTCGATGTCCTGGTTGACAAAATAGCCGATAAATGGAAATCAAAAGGAAGCATAATCCGACCGAGTGCGAAAGACGTTATCGCTTCCGTTGGAGTTTTGACGGATTCTTTAAATGAGCAAAGCGTTACCTGGTATGCAGGGCAGGAAGCATTAAGAGAATCGGCAATTACCTCCGTAAAAAGACCAATCGGCGGCGGTTGGGGTTTTGGTGGGGAAAATTCGACACCTATTGAAGCGGCTTCCCTTGCGTTATGGGGCGCCAAAATGTCGCGCAGAGACCCCAATAAGGTTATGCGTATAGGATAGAGACAATGCACAATATTGAGATCAGCGAAGTTTTAAACTTTCCCAATGATGAAATGGACAGATTAAAGGACCTTATCGAAACCTTTAATGCCCATAGAGAAAAAAACGAAATAAAAAACCGCTATTATGAAGGCAAAATCTCTTTGGACGAGGTGAATCTTGGCATTGCCTTACCCGACGGCTTAATGAAGCTTGAAATCGGGTGCGCTTGGGGCGCCAAGACAGTTGACGTCCTCGCGGGAAGATCAATGTTTGACGGTTTCGTTGGTGAAAACGGAGAAACCGACACCGAGATTGATTCTATCGTTGCGAATAACCACCTTATTGACGAATATATCAAAGCTTGCCGCGACGAATTGAAGTTTGGTTGTGTATTCGCCACCCTTACTGATTCCGACGAAGGCGTAAAGATAAGGTTTCATTCACCCCTTACGGCGGCGGCAAAGTGGGACGGAGAAAAAGGCAGGATTGCCTATGGTTTTGCCATAGTCGATACCGCGCCCGACAATGACCATAATTGGTTTCCCACGGAAATAAATTATTATACCAATAACGAAATATGGGTGCTTACCAAAGAGAATGACATTTGGAGTGCGGAAGGCTACCCGCACAAAATGGGTCGTCCCTTAATGGAAGCACTTATATGGAACGCAACCTCGGACAAGCCTTTTGGACGGTCCAGGATTAAAGAGCCGATCAGACGATTAATCCAGGGATATGTCAGAACGGTTGCCAATGCGTCAATAGGTTTGGAGTTTTCCACCGCACCGCAGAAATACCTTTTGGGCGTCACCGACGAACAGTTTGATGCGGTTGTGAATAATAAATTCAGACAGTACGTTGGTTCAATCCTTACCTCGACGACAAATCCCGACACGGGAGAAAAACCGTCGTTTGGACAGTTACAACAGGGAACGATCACGCCCCACGTTGAAATGCTCAGAATGCTTGCTACACAGTTCAGCGCGGCAACAGGCTTGACCGTTACCGACACGGGCGTGGTAAATGATGCGAATCCGTCATCAAGCGACGCAATATTGGCGCAGAGCCAAACCCTTGTTGCGACCGCTCAGCAGTTGAATATAAACAACGGAATTGGCTTGCGTTCTATTGCATTAATGGCACTTGCAATCACTTATAATGTGTCACTTTCAGACCTTACAGAAGATCAGAAGGCAATCGTAGCGCATTTCAAGAACCCCGCAATGCCCTCGGTTGCGGTCACGGCAGACGCCGCAATAAAAATCGCAAGCGCAAGGCAGGGTTTCTCAGATACCGATGTTTTCCTTGAAATGCTTGGATTTGATAAGGCAGACATACGCCGCATTAAATCCCAGGAAGGCAGGGCAAGGGGAATGCAGTTAGTGGAAAGCATAAATGGCGATAATCAGTAAAAAAGAGTGGGACAAATACATCGAATTAATGCGCCAGGTGAATGAAAAAGCCGCAATGGACCTGGTTTCGTATATGCGGCATAGGTTCGGCGCAGGATTAATTGACCCCACCACGCTTACAAGCGAGCAACGCAAAGAACTTATTGATTATGCGTATGCGATAGTCAATAAATATGGCGAGGCATCGGCG
>JAFYON010000098.1 GCA_017560145.1 Clostridia bacterium
ACTTCTTTTCTTCATCCGAAAAAGCACCTAAATTAAGTGTACTTCCAATTTTATCAGCCATCGTTATTCACCTCTCTTTCTCTAAAACTAAGATAATAAATCAACATATTCGTTGTTTTATAATAGCAGTAATTCGATTTTCTTCATCAACTTATCTCGGTTTTTCTTTTTCAACTCACATTCCCAAACGCGAATTACCGTCCAATTTTTATTTTGCAAGGTTTCGGTCACAACGGCATCGTGCTGTTTATTATAGGAGCGTTTTGCATTCCAAAAATCCGCATTATCGCTCGGGGTTACGTTTCGGCAATCGTGTCCGTGCCAAAAACAACCGTCAACAAAAACGACGATACGCTTTTTAGGAAAAACAAAATCAGGTTTTCCAATCAACGGATAGGTTCTTCGCCATCCTATGACGTGCAACTCTTTGAAAATTTCTATCATTTTTAATTCCGTCGTTTTGGTGTTGCGGCTTTTTACGGATTTCATAACGGATGAACGTTTTTCTTTACAAAAAATATCACTCATATTTGTACTATCCTTAATTGAGGAGTATCCCCCCTTATGGAAAAAGGGGGGGACAAAATCATTCTTTCTTTGCCTGATCTCTTATTTTGATAAGTGTTTCAAGCGTTATTCTCTTGATGTCTTCAAAGTCAAGATAATCAAAAATGCTTATTGCGGCATAATGATTTAGCTCTTTTTTGCATTCTCTGAAATAGTCCGTAATACCTTCGTTAGGTCCCACCATACCTTTGAACTCTTGAATTGCCAAAAGGATTCCTTTCATTCTCTTGAAATTCGTTCTGTTTAGCGTATCAAGTATGTCTTTACCCAACATCTGATTCTCAAACAAGATTCTTGTCAAGGTATAATGGTCTTTGCTATCAGGATCATAGGTCAAGTGTGCCCACCACCAAAGTCTTGATAACCCGTTAAAATAGTAGAGTCCCATTCCTTCACCGGGAACGAAATATCTCTGTTCGGGTTTACTATCGCTCCAACGATAGCGCATATATTTACGGCAATCGTCGTCTACGTGACACATATATGCCCACATATATTTGTTAGTTGCTTGGAGAGGAGTAATTTTGAACGCCTCGTGCAATCTTATTGCATTGATACAGTCGTCCTCGCTCTTATCTTTTGAATCGGAAAGCCAAGGATCGAATTTGTTTACTTCTTGCGAAGAAATACCGCACCACTCGACACCCTTTGCGAAATAAGAGGAAACCCAGTTGTCGGGTTCAAGATACTTATCTTTGTTTTCTTCTACTGCATCCAATAGTCTATCGTATGCGTCTTCCGTAAAAAATCCCAAATACATTAGTCAACACCTCCGGTATTTACATACTCACCGCCGTTGGTTTCTTCGTCGATAGTATTCTTAACGCTTAGCAAACCGTCGTAAGCAATACCGCCTAAGAGCTTGTCCGCCAATTCCGTGTACGAATGATTTTCGTGCTCTTCTTCCAAATTCACGCCAAGACCTTTAAGCTTGTGATCAATGGTTTTAAACCATCTTTTCTCGGAATACTCGCTTCCGTTGCGGTAGTGGTCGCACATTTTAGCGATACCTTCAATCAAAACGGGGTATGCAATAATTCCGTTAAGATACCTATGTAACGCGCCGTGATTGAAATCTTTAATATCATAGTAAAGCTGATTCAAACGCTCACTCAGATAAACAACGATTTTTTCATCAACGTCGAAATTGGATTCAATCTCCGCGTCGGAATGCGTATTCCTTTGGATACTGAAGATAGAAGAAATCGGTTTTTCAAGCTCGGAGTCGTCAATAGGAATCGTTCTTAGCTGACCTTGTGCCAATACGTCCGCCTTCCTTACAGGGAAAGACATATTTTTGAAATACAGATCGTTAAAATCCCCGTCGCAACGGAAAGATTTCATATCTTCTTTCGCAAGAATATATCCACAAAAATCAACGTTCTTTCTCACGTCAAACTTCGGAACTTTAATTTCCTTAGTTAACTCTTCGGAGTTGAATTCAAAAGCTCGTCTATAAAAGGATGCACTACTGCTTATTAAAACAACAATTGCAGCCTTTCCTTGCTTGATGAGATCGGATAATCCGTTGCATTGGAGATCGCAAACGGCGGGAATTATAATGTTATCCTCATCGACGACAATTTCTTCTTCCTTAAACGAAACGTCAAACGTACAATCTTCATTATAATCGTCGCCATCGATAGAGAGCACGGGATTTGGATAGTCGATATTCAAGCTCATTTGTTACCTCCTTCCGAAAGAATCAGATTAACTCGCATCTTTCCTTTTTTGTTAAATGTAATCATAAATTCTGCCGCGGTGCCTTTGGTAACGTTTATAGGACCTGCTTTAGTGCCATTACACTTAACGGGTTTTCCTTGATACATAAATTTGCTGATAGAAAGCGTTTCTCTTTTGCCATCCTCGCCTGTAGCTACGCACTCTACGAAAAGGTGTTCGTAATCTTTAGACGGCATAACGACCGCTTTGTATAAGCCGATATTGGGATTATAGGGGAAACATCTACGCTTTGACAATTCTTTAATCGGTATCGTCCTATTTCCGTTTCCTTCTATTACGCCTTTTTGAGTAGGCTCTGTTCCGGGTTTTACAACGGGATCGGGAGAAGGTCCGGGATTAGGTCCGGGCAACGGACCGGGACCGGGTCCGGGGAACGGTCCTGGAGGAACTGGCGGCGTAGGACCAACTCTTGATCCTTGATTTCCACCGTTAGAGGACACTTCACCGCCTTCGTCTTCTATGCCTGGTACGTCCATTGAGGAAGAAGAAGTCTTTCTAATCTTGGGCTTTCCTATTTTTATTTTTACTTTCAGAATATCTTTCCCCACGCTATCTTCGGGAAGGGTTCCGTCTTCAGTATCAGCCAAATAAGCGTTCATACCGGGAGCGTCCGTTGCATCACCGGCGGGAGTTTCATATTGAGATTTCAAAATATTAAGAAGTTCTTCATTTAGAACGTCCAATGCTTTTTTGGCATTATCTCTCTTGGTTTTGTTTGCTTCGCCCTTAATCAGCTTATAATCCCATCTATTGTGACGAGGCGGTTCGCACTCTCTTAGGAGTTTGCCTAATTCTTCACCTCTTACGATCATAATAGCCGCATAGTGTTGGAAAATGCGTCTATAACCTTGACCTACCAACATACCCGTGGAACGGAAATTGGCGATAGTTCTCGCAAAAGAACTCTCGGATTTTACATATATCTCAACGGCGTCCTTTTCGCCCAATATTTCGATAGGTACTTTAACGTCGGGATTTGAAAATGCCGAAAACAGTTGGCGAGTAATTTCCAACTGACGGTCGTTTTTGGCATATTCCTCAATGAGATCGGCAATTTTCGTGTCGTCGATGCGAGTAACGTGCTGTCCGTCCTTTATTTCTACAACGAGCTTTTTCTCAGCAATCGCAACAAAAAAGTTCTTGATCGCTGCTTTCGCTACGTTTTCTTGCCAATTATCAGGTTCGTTAAAACCAACTATAATAACGTCCGTTCCGTGTTCTTCTCTTACGAACAGATCTCTAAAGGCATTGGTGTCTTCCTTATAGATAGGTAACCATATTTCGTTATCATCGTCATTGTTTTGATATTTACCGATTCTTTGCGTGGGCTTTCCTTCATCGTTCAGAAGTGTAGCAACTCTACCTACACCAACGAAAGATTTATGATTATCAATATCATAAGTATTATAGAATACCATACTTAAAGCGGAGCAAGCAAATGGAGCGTTTTTACCAATACCGAAAGAACCTCCACTATTATCGTCGGGTTTAACCGATATGCCGTCAGCACCCGTTAATGCTTCCCACGGTGTTTTGATATTATTTAAGTCGTGATTACCCCAAAGCCCCTTGGTGTTATAATCACTTGCTATCAGCACGCTAATGGAATCCTTGCTGAGCGTGCTTTCGGCTTCAGTCAAGAACGCTGAAAGTTTAGCGTCAAGATCACCGCCCGCAGACCAAAAGTCGCGGCAACCTTTAAGACACTTCGAGTACCCGGAAAACACATCGTAATCTTGGGTTTGTATAGGCTTCAATTCAAATACGACCTTAACCGGTCCCTCTGCGCTATCATCGCGAGCATCCAAAGAGTTTTGGCAAATTTCACGCGCAAGGTTATCAATCAATTCCTCGCCCTTAAAGCCTTCGATGTCGTTATTGGTGTATCCCTGCTTAGATCCGCCGGATAAGGGCGGAAATCTCCAAGATATTTTCATATTCAACACCCCTTAAATCAAAGCTTAAATTTTTCTTCTTCCGAACCCGTAGCCATATATTTCATTTTTGCCGCGCGAAGTTCTTTCTCCAACGTATTAAAAATTTTATTGACGTCCGCTTCGGTATAATCGTAATTCGCTTTGTTTGCACAGTTACCCAACAATCTCAACATATCGATGATTTTATTGGTTCTGTTCTCAACAATTCTAACAAATTTATCGCGTTTGGTTTCCATATATTGCAACCCTCCAAAATTATTTTGTAATTGTATTATACCATTTACGTCGAATTATGTCAATAGCTTTTTCAAAATTCACGAAAAATATTTCTCGTATATTGCAATATTTGAAAAATGTAGTTTAGAATATAGCAAAAAAGAGGCTGCCGAAACAGCCCCTTTTCATAGGATTAAGATTAAATTTCAATTATCTTCATTAAGAAGATTAATCATTTTATTGGCAAACGCTATTGCCATCAAGGGTGGAACCGCGTTTCCAACTTGCCTTGCGACGTCGGTTCGAGTTCCTTCGAAGCAATACCAATCGGGAAATGATTGTATTCTGGCACCTTCTCGCGGCGTTAACGCGCGATCTTGCTCATAATGAATGCACCTTAACGCAGACGGAGTGGCTAAATTATTCGTAATAGTGGTAGAGGGTTTATCTCTTTCCAATCTTCCGTAAGTATTACCATATCCCGACGTTAAATAATACTTCTCATCAACTAAACCTTCTTTTACTTTCCTATTAAAATCGTTTTTTCCTTCGCCTTCTTCAACGTTTTGAATAACGGTTCTGATTTTGTCACCATAAATACCGCAATAATGTTCTGTAATCTTATCACTACCTTTACGCATCAATTGCTGATATTCGTTTTGCGGTTCCATAGTATATTCACAAGCTTCTTGTCCTTCTCCCACCGGAGGCAGATCGGATATTGCTTGATAAATTGAATATAGCGGACCGTTTCCTTTGGGATATTCCCATTTTATATCGAGATCGTTTCTTATTCCTATTATGAAGACTCTTTCTCTGCTTTGTGGAACACCAAAATCGGAAGCAAGCATTGTTTTGAATACGGTTTTGTATCCGATTCTATTGAATTCTTCCGTCAACTTGTTCATTACGAGATCGCCGTAATGATCGATTATAGGTTCTTTCCTCGTAAATTCAACGCTTCCGCGATGCCTTTTTACATCTTGATACATCATTTTACCATCTGCATCGAGTTTGTAAAAAATTTCGCTCATAGATAAGATTCCTTTTACGTTTTCAAAAAGGAAGGCTTTAGGTTTGATTTTTTCTAAAATTCGCAAATACTGATGTGATAGTTTTGCTCTATCATCATATTGTCTTTGACCTACCGTGCTAAACGATTGGCAAGGAGGTCCGCCGATTATAACGTCAACTTCTTTTCCGTCAACGTATTGTTCAATAATATCGTCGGTTATATCGCAAATATCTCCCTCGATAACGGGAATGTCCTTGCCATAATTCTTTTTAAATGCCTTTACCGCTTGGGGTGCATATTCGTTTGAAAAAACAAATTCTACGTTGTCTCTTTTAACAAACTCTCCGTTTATAAGATTGTAATAGAAACCAAAGGTTAATCCTCCCGCGCCCGAAAACAAATCAACTATTCTAAATTTACTCATATTTTTTCCTCATACACTTTTGATACAATAAAACCGTTTATACCTTAAATCACCCAAATCGGAACGATAAGATTATCTCTATCAAATGCACCGAATTGATCCGACATACAAAGAACGGCTCCTGTTCCAAGTTGCAGTGGGGACTTATCAATCACACTAAATGTGCGAACAATGCGTTTGTCGGGTGTTGCAGTCTTTTTAATTTCTAACGGACAAAGCTTTCCGTCACCTTCGATAATGACGTCTATTTCTTTAGCGTCACGGTCGCGATAAAAATACAAATAAGGTTCTCTTCCGGCGTTTTGATAACCCTTCATTATCTCGGATACGGTAAAGTTTTCAAGAAGTGCTCCACTCATTGCACCACTTTCGGCAACCTCGGGAGAAGACCATTTTGTAAGATAACACACGAGTCCCGTATCGTAAAAATAAACTTTTGGTGTCTTAATTGTACGTTTTAATACGTTATTTGAGTAAGGGTGAAGAAGGAATATAATACCCAACGTTTCCAAAATATCCACCCAAGCTTTTGCCGTCGGCATATCTATTTCCGCATCCTCCGCGAGAGCGTGATAATTTAAAAGTTGTGACGTTCTTGCAGCCACCGCGGTAATAAATCGATTAAACTTTAACGCGTCCACCGTACCGGAAATATCACGCACGTCGCGTTCTACGTAGGTGGAAAGATATGACGAATAATACATATTACGATCGGAGTATAGCCCCGAAACGATACCGGGCATAGAACCTTTCCATATGCGCTCAAACAAAGTAGGCGTATCTACAGGCTTAATTTTCTTGCATTCGTCAATTAATGCGTTCATATTAGTGGTAAAAGGAATGCAGTCAGCGCCCACAATTTCGCGTTGCGACATAGGCGACATATGAAGGAGCGCTACTCGTCCTGCGAGTGATTCTTGAACCCCGCGCATAAGTCGGAATATTTGAGAGCCTGTCATCCAAAAATCACCGGGATTATGATGTTCGTCTACGTGAATTTTAATATAAGTGAAAAGTTCGGGAGCATACTGAACCTCGTCGATCAAGACGGGGGGCTTGTGTATTTGCAGAAAAAGAGCAGGATCGTTTTTAGCCATATCGCGCGTAGCAAGATCATCAAGGGAAACGTATTCACGTCCTTTATTTTCTTTCTCTGCAAGCGAACGCAACATTGTTGTTTTTCCCGCTTGACGGGGACCCGTCAGTAAAATCGCAGAGTAGGATTTGGACAACTCGAGAATGCGATTTTCCATATGACGCAAAATATAACTCATATATACCTCCAAATAACTTCGGCAGATTTTATTACCTTTATTATTATAGCCGAAAAGCAGTAGTTTGTCAATAGTTTTTCGGCAGATTTTAAGAAAATAAATAAATCTGCCGAAATGACAGAGATAGCGGCTTGCATCTAATTATTACTTAGACAAAACCTCTATAGCTATCTCCATTCCAAGCTTGAAAGCATACTCAAAAATAGCCGCCTCAGCCAAGCTCATATACTCGCTCCAACAGTCGTGAAATTTTTCGAAAACATCTTTTTGCTCGTCAGTGAAGCTTTTCTCCAAGTCCTCGTGGTGACGTGACATATAGCCAAGCAATTCTTTCATTTCCTTGGAGTTCGTTCTGCTATCCTCTTGCGGTATGATATTACCGTGCCATAGTTCGTTGATAACCGACTTCATACGTAGACCACCTCCCGTAAGACGATTTCTTCCGCACTTGCCTTGATATTGTTCATCTCAGCAACCCAACGGAGCATATCACGAGCTTTCAAGTCCTCGTTAATACCTCTCTCGATAGCAAGGCGGCTGATGATACTTTCTACCATTTGCTTTGCTTCAATGTCGATTTCACAGAGCCGCTGATTAAGTGCGCCCTCCATAAGAAGTGTGGTATGGTAGCCCTTGCGATGCGCTTTGAGAAATTCGAGGTGCAATCTTCCGTATTTGCCGACCTCCTTCTGTTCGGGAAGTTCAAGCAAGGGGTAATATTGCTCGCCTCTAAGTTCGTAGGTAATTCCGTTTTGTTCAATGTACTTTTCCATATATTGCACCTTCCTTTCCTTTTGTGCTTTAAGTGTACTACAAAGGCGAAAATACTGCAAATGTACCGATTAAAAAATACGAGAAACGTCCGAATGATATGCACCCCAAAAGTTAGACACTTTTGGAGGTGCATATTTTTTATGGCAAAAAAAGGACAAAAATTCAAAAGCTATAGCTCGGAAT
>JAFYON010000099.1 GCA_017560145.1 Clostridia bacterium
AAACGGCGCGATCCCGATGGACAGTAAAAGATACGATCGCATTTATGACTTTTATTACGGAGAGCTGGAGGAACTTTACGAGATGATGTTCTCCAGCCGCGACGGAATCACGGTTCAGCTTACGGGAAAGCAACTCGCGCTTGCCAATCGCATAGTGATGTGGGCGAGCGAAACGCGCGCTGAGAGTTGTGTCCGCGCGGGGAAGACCGAATACTTGCAATATTGTTAATGGTTGCAAGATCATTAAAAAATGCAGAGAGGCGGCGCCTTGGCGCCGTTAATGCGCAAGGTCGGTCTCAAGCCCGACCCAAAGGAGGAGAAAAATGAAGGTAAAGATGGTATCACAGGTGTTTGCGGGCACGATTGACAATGTGCAAGCGATCTTACGCGCGACGCCCAAGCACAGTCACGCAGTCATTACCATTGTCGCCGGTTGCGACACGCGTGAAGAATACGAGGAAGACATTAAGACGCTGGAGAGAATAATGGAGGAGGAAAAATGAAACAGATTAACATTAAAAAGCTGATGGACGTCTACCACGCGGAATGCACCGCCGAGATCGACCTCGCGCATTGCCGCAAGCACCTTGGTGATTATTATTGGATCACCGAAAAGACGGTCACCGACGCCGAAGCCAAGTACGACGCCCTGCATCAGGCGCGCGTAAATATGCGCGAATATCAGGCGCTCGTCGCCGCGATCAAGGACGCGGAAGGAAGAGCCAAGGAGCGCACGATCACGGCAGACAACGTCCTTGATTGGCTGGACGATATTTTCAAGAAGATCGACATTTCCAAAAAGGCGATGGATGGCGTCACGGTAAACGTCGATATCCACGCCGAGGCGCTGCCGGGCGCATATAAATGGACGGCGTATTCGACGCAGTTCACGGCGATCTTCAAATCCGGCGGCTGGCGCGTGACCGGCATCTCGCGCTCTGCCCTGCGCCGCAAAAATCGCGTTATCGTCCATCACACAGAGGAAAGCAAAAAGGCGCTCATCGACAAGTGGACGAATCTTTATTGATTGGAGGTGAAAAAATGAACGAAAAGCAGAAGACCAAGCTTGCAAAGGAAATCATCGCGTATCGCGCGATGCACGATCTTAGTCAAGAAAGGTTCGCCCTCGCGTGTCGAGTCTCGCGCCCGACGATTATGCGCGCCGAGCAGGGCAGACCGATCCGGAAGACCAGCGAATTGCGAATCAGGCAGACAATGGAGGAAGGAGAATGGTAAGAATGATGATTATCCGGGCGACGAAAGCCGTGGAGTGTGCGGCGTGGGTCTTAATCGCCGGTGCCGTCGGGTCTCTTGAGATCAATGCCGTCGGGCTGGAAAAAGGGCTGACGTGGATGGCTGCGTGTGCTTTGCTTGCCGCCTCAGCGCGGGTCGCTCGCGCCGCCGTGAGGTGCAGATGATGGCGAAGATGATTGCTTGTAAGTGTGCCATCTGCGGCAAAGAGGTCTACGTCGCCGAGAAAGTGCCGACGCCTTTATGCGTCGATTGCTTCAAGGCGAAGATCGAAGAGGAGCGGGAGGCGCGGAAATGACGGACGCCGAACGCATAGACATTGAGAGGCTGGAGCATATAATCCCTTATGGAAAAGAAAACGCAATCTCGCGCGCAGAGCTTGCGCGTCAGATGAATATGCCCGACCGGGCAATGCGGAAAGCCGTGCAGATAGCGCGTACCGAAGGGCTGCTGATCCTCAACGACGGGCACGGCAACGGCTATTACTTTTCGGACAACGCTGAAGACTTGAGGCGCCAGCTTGAACGGACGCACCGGCGCGCGCTTGCGCTTCTCGCGCAGGAAAAGTGGTTGCGGCGGCAGATCACAAAGGTCATCCTCGGACAGACCGAAATGGAAATATGAAAGGAGACAAAAATGGAAGAAGAAATCAATGTTGTCAACGCGGAGCCGGTAACGGT
The DNA here is from genome assembly GCA_017560145.1 of Clostridia bacterium. Classification (GTDB taxonomy): domain Bacteria; phylum Bacillota; class Clostridia; order Oscillospirales; family CAG-382; genus Coliplasma. Next base: position 1,932 of record JAFYON010000099.1, read on the forward strand.
CGTTGACGAAGAGAAGGACGCCCTGCTTGAATTGTCGACGGAGAACGTCCTTGATCTCGCGGATCGCGCCGACAGAATGGTCACGGCGCTTAACAAGATAATGGCGGCGGCGCTCAAAATTACGAATGAGCGCGATTGGTGTCTCATCGGCGGGCAGCCGTATCTTCAGGAGACCGGCGCATCCAAGGTTGCCCGTCTGTTCGGCATCTCGTGGCGCATTCATCCGGGTTACCCCAAAGCGGAAAGAGACACGAACGGATATCCGTTATATACGTACCGTATGACGTTTTCCCTTTGCGGCGCGTCGATAGAAGCAGACGGCAGCCGCAACGCAAAGGACGAGTTCTTTGCGGGAAAAAAGGAAGACAAGAACGGCAAAAAGCTGGAGCAGAAGAACGTCGACGAGATCGACCTCGGAGACGTCAAGCGCAGCGCCTACACGAATTGCCTGAATAACGGCATAAAGCGCATTCTGCCCGGTCTCCGTAACATCGGAACCAGCGATCTCGAAGCCGCCGGTCTTGACGTGTCTAAGGTTCGCGGATACGTTTTTAAGGACGGCTCGAAGGGCGGCAACACCGGCAAGGCAGAAGATAGCGGGTTGACGTGCGAGAAGTGCGGCGCCGCGATCACGCAGAAGGTCGCGTCCTTCTCCGAAGCCAAGTTCGGGCACCGGCTTTGTATGGACTGTCAGAAAAAGGCAGCAGCCGCGCAGAATCAGCCGCAAGCCTGATCGGAGGAAGATATGCTTACACAAGAATTTATTAAGGACAGAATCTCCGATTTTGTCGAGTCCGAAATCAAGGTGTACCCGTGTAACAACCTGAGGGCGTCAAACATCGGACACGTCTGCG
>JAFYON010000100.1 GCA_017560145.1 Clostridia bacterium
ACGAGAGGCATTTTGAAATCTCCTTTAATATATATTACATATTAATTTCATGCATAGTTAGTTTAGCTTTTTTAACACGAAAAGTCAATATTATTTTGCAAATAAAAGCACATTTTTCTTGTTATTTTAAGCTTTTAAGCCATCGGAAGCGTATATGTTCCGAAATAAATGCGTTTTACAAGCACGTAATCGGCAATCGTTACCTTATCGCGTCCGCTAAGAAGCGCAGCTTTAAGATAAACTCCCTCAAGCTTAAGCGTGCCCATAAAGTGACGCTTAACGCGGAGATAGTCATAGGTGGAAACCTTGCCGTCACCGTCGATATCGCCCATTATCAAAAACGTTGCGGCGGTATAGCTGCTTCCGTTTTCGGTAACGATTATCTTGCATCCCGTGCCGACGTAATCATCATCCTTAAGTGCTTCGCCCAACGCGTTGACGATGGTGAATTTGCCGGCAAAGCTGCTCTTTATATCCTTTACCGAGGTTTTAAGCGCTACGCCGTTAAGCACGCCTGCGGATATAGAAAGCTTTGTATCGGTCACCGTAAATTCATCGTCCGCGGGAGGAACAACGGGATCGTCGGGAGGAATAACGGGATCGTCGGGATCGTCGGGATCGTCGGGAGGATCGACCGGATCATCGGGATCGTTGGGAAGCTGAACGGTCGCTTCGACCTTGTTGCCCTTTACGATATAATCCGCCGAGCAATAGCCCTTAAGCGTTCCGTCCTTGCTTTCAACTGCATACCAGCCGTTTTCGGCGTCACCGATAATTATGATATCCTCGTTGTTCTTGAACTGACCGACAACGGTGCCGTTGGGCTCGCTTCTTACGTTAAGGCTCGTTGCATCAACTCTGCCGTAATAAAGCAGCGTTATATAGCTTGCCGAGGAATATCCGCTTATTTCCTTGCCATCGGCTCCCTTTCCGTAAACACGGTACCATCCGTTTTCGGCTTCGCCGATAACGGTTATTCTTGTATCCTTTGCAAATCTGCCGACAGAATCATAGCTTGTTCCCGCACCCTTACGAACGTTAAGCTCGCTTAGCGTTATTGCTACGTAGCCCGTAGTCGGTTCTGTATCGTCGCCCTCGATGGGAGGAAGGATAGGCGCCGCGGTAAGATCGGCATACCCGTGTATCGCAGTAAGATCGCTCGGATTTTTAAGCCCGACGATATAGTCCCAATTGCCTTCGGCATCGGCAATTATTGCATATTTACTGCCGCTTGCCAGAACGCCGTACGTCATCGATTCGGTATCGCATTCCTTGTAAACGCGTATCGAGTCGCTCGCGGTTGCATAGGTGATTTTATAATTTTCTTCAACCAAGCGGATATACGAGGAGTTCGAATAGCCGCTGATAACCGTACCCTTTGAATTCTTGCCGCTCACCTTATACCATATTCCGTTGGGCTCACCGATAACGGTTACCTCTGTAAGAAAATCAATGGTGCCGACTCTGGATGCATCGGGTTTCGGCTCGGATCTCACGACCAAGGTTTCATAAGAGGTCGCAATACCCTTGTATTCCTTGTAAAAGGGAGCGACGGTTACCTTGATAACGCGCTCTTTTCCGCCTACCGCCATTGCCTTTACGGTGGTTTCGCCAAACGCGACTGCGGTTATAACACCGTTTTCGTCGACAGTCGCAACCGATTCGTCGCCGCTCGACCAGATAAGCTGTGTATCGATCGCATCCGCAGGCGAAATTACCGTTCTTACGGTGTATTTATCGCCCGGCTTTATGGTAATATCGTCCTTGACGACGGTAATATCCTTAACGTAGCGCTTTGCTATGTAAATATATTCGGTAAGAGCATAACCGCTGACGTATTCGCCCTTGCTGTTAAAGCCCTCTACCTTGTAAAACTTATTTCCTTCGGAATCCGAATAAACCGTATCGTCAACGACCTTCATCGCAGTACCGCGATAGATCTTGCCGTTGGTTTGCGCTTCTGCCGAGGGAGTTTGATATATGTCTGCGTCCTTATCGATAACAGTCGCATTGCAATCGACGTAGACGATAAGGCAGGCTTCCCTTCCGTTTGCAAGAGTTGCGGTTATAAGAGTCATACCGTGCGAAAGCGCGGTCACGTTGCCAAATTCATCAACGGTTGCAACGCTTTCGTTATCGCTCGCCCATACGACCGAGGATGCGCTTGCATCGGCAGGATAATAGGTAAGCGGAACGCTATAGGTTTCGCCGATCTCCAAATATTTACGTTCGGGGTCGGTGGTGACCGCAACGACGCCGTCGGAATCGGGTGTAAGATCGTCGTATTCGGTAAGACCGTATTGCTCGATAAGCTTGATAACGGTATCTGCATATCCGTCGTCATCGCAATAGCCCGCCTTTACGATCTCTTTTGCGGCTACCTTATAATCCTTTTCGCCGATAACGGCTGCATATTTGGTTTCCTGAATGAAAAGATTACTGTGCACCGAAACGCTTTCCGCCCAGTTTTTATGTGCGCGCCAAGCAGAAATCGTGTTCACGTGGGACTGACCGGTTGCAAGCACGAAATCCTCGTAGGATGCATAAAGCATCGAGGTTCTTTGGTCGTAAACCATTCCGTCCCAAGTGTTGTACGCCTTGATGCCGAAAAGGTTGTTGCCGCCCACGGGAAGCGAATATCTTCCCCATCCGCCCTCGTAAACCGCCTGCGACACGGTTACCGACGCCAAAACGTCGGTCTGATAATAATCAGCCCTTGCAAGCGAGCCTATAAGACGGACGTAATATTTTTGCACCGTATTAAGGCTTGTATTCGATAAATCTATCGCCGCGGAAACCGACAACGGCATAGCAAGTGCCGCAAAAAGCATCACCGCAACGAGAAGAAATGAAATTATCCGTAAAGATTTCAAAGGCTTTGTGCCCCTTTCGTGAAATTATGACATTTTAATTTTACCATAAAGCGCGAATTATGTCAACAAAAAGAAAAAGAGCATCTCAACAAATTTGAAATGCTCTCGGTTTTTAAATTAAAGACCTGCTTTAAGCTTTTCTGCGCGGTCTGCTTGAATAAGCGCATCGACCATATCGTCCATTTTGCCGTTCAAGAAGCTTTCGAGCGAGTGGATGGTAAAGCCGATTCTGTGGTCGGTAATTCTGCCCTGCGGATAGTTGTAGGTACGTATTCTTTCGCTTCGGTCACCCGTGCCGACCTGCGCACGGCGCTCGCTTGCGACTGCCTGTTCCTTTTCGCGGTTATACATGTCCGCAAGACGGCTTTTCATAATTTTAAGCGCCTTATCCTTGTTCTTTATCTGCGAGCGCTCGTCCTGACAGTCAACGGTAATACCGGTAGGAATGTGAATGATACGAACCGCAGATTCGGTCTTATTTACGTGCTGACCGCCCGCACCTGCAGAACGGTGACGGGTAATTTCAAGCTCGTCCATATTAAGCTCGAAATCTACGTCCTCGACCTCGGGCAATACCGCGACGGTTGCTGTGGAGGTCTGGATTCTGCCCTGTGCCTCGGTTTCGGGCACGCGCTGAACACGGTGAACGCCGCTTTCAAACTTGAAGCGAGAATATGCGCCCTCGCCCTCGATCATAAAGGAAACCTCTTTGAATCCGCCAAGCTCGGTTTCGTTTGCACTCAAAAGCTCGGTTTTAAAGCCCGACGATTCTGCATACATATTGTACATTCTGTAAAGAACCGCCGCAAAGAGCGATGCCTCCTCGCCGCCTGCGCCGCCGCGAATTTCAACGATAACGTTCTTGTCGTCGTTGGGGTCCTTGGGAAGAAGCAAAATTCTAAGCTCGTCCATAAGCGGCTCGAGCTTTGCGCGTGCATCGTCCTTTTGTTCCTCGGCAAGTGCGCGCAATTCTGCATCATCCTCGATCGAAAGGATCTCCTCGGCGTCCGAAATGTCGGTAAGCGCCGACTTGTATTCGCGGTACTTTTCGACAATAGGAACGAGGTTTTTGTATTCCTTCATAAACTTCTTATAACCCTCGAGATCGTTCATAACCTCGGGGGAAGAAAGCTTTTCTTCGATTTCAAGATATCTTTTTTCAATTTGAGAAAGTTTATCAAGCATAGTTTGACCTCCTGTTTTATATAATCAAACAAGGACTTAAAGTTTAAGGAGAGAATTGTTTTTATGAAGCAGGAATACAGCTATGAGGGAAAATTGCTGAAAACCGAGAAGAACCGATATTTCACACAAAATGCCGACACGCTTGCATCCGCAATGAACGGCGGCTTGATACTCGAGGGTATCGGTTACCTTTGCGATCACGACCGCCATTTGCACGTTAAAATAGGTGATATCGAGGGAATCATTCCGCGCAACGAATGTGTCTACACGGCAAAGGGACTGCCCGAAAAGGATATTGCGATAATCTCACGCGTTGGCAAGCCGGTTTGCTTTAAGGTAAAGGGGCTTGACAAAAACGAACGCGGTGAAACGATTGCGATATGCTCGCGCCGCGAGGCACAGCGTGACTGTATGCGCGAAAAGATCAGCGAGCTTTCAAAGGGCGACGTTATAGAAGCGAAAATAACGCGGCTCGACCCGTTCGGCGCCTTTTGCGATATAGGCTGCGGTATAATTTCCCTGCTTCCGATCGACTGTATGTCGGTTTCGCGAATCTCACACCCGCGTGACCGATTCAGAAACGGCCAGGTAATCAAGGCCGTTGTAAAAAGCATCGCCGACGAATTTGGGCGTATTACCCTCACGCACCGCGAGCTTTTGGGCACTTGGGAGGAAAACGCATCTAAATTCACATCGGGACAGACCGCCGCAGGCATTGTGCGCTCGATCGAGGATTACGGCGTTTTCGTTGAGCTTGCGCCCAACCTTGCAGGTCTTGCAGAGGTGCGCCCCGACGTTCAGGTCGGTCAAAGCGCCGCCGTTTTTATTAAAAACATCATCCCCGACCGTATGAAGGTCAAGTTGGCGATAATCGATTGTATCGACCGTGAAAGCTCGATACCCGATTATGAATATCCCGAAATCGACCATATCGACCGTTGGCAATATTCGCCCGACGGATGCGATAAGATCATCGAAAGCGTTTTCGAGGGATAAACGGTTATTTCGGGAAACTTTTTCAAAAGTTTCCCATACCCTTTAAAACTTTTCAATCAAAATCCCATTGAAATCCTTGTGATTTCAATGGAGAGCGAAGCGACTAATACATAAAATCGAACTCGATATCGTAAATGGAAACGGTGTCACCCTCCTGCACGCCCGCATCCTCGAGCGCCTGAATAACGCCCTTGTCGCGGAGAACGCGTTGGAAGAACTGAAGCGATTCGTAATCGTCGAAGTTGATATCGTTGCACAGACGGATGAGCCATTCGCCGGTAACGACGTAAACTCCGTCGACGACCTCAACGTGAACGGACATATCGGTTTCCTTGGGAAGCTCAACGTATTCTTCCTCGTAATAGGTCATGGGAGGAAGGGTTTGAAGCTTCGCGGATACCGCCTTCATCAATTCGGGAACGCCCTCGGAAAGGCCGCCCGAGATCAAGAACAGCTCGCAACCGTTTTCCTCGGCATATTTTTTGACCTCTTCAAGATGCTCTTCGGAATAGCCGAGGTCGATTTTGTTTGCAACCAATATCTGAGGACGGGAAGCAAGCTCTGCACTGTACTTTTCGAGCTCCTGATTGATTTTGATAATGTCCTCAAGCGGATTTTCACGCTCGCTTGCGGAAATATCGAAAACGTGCAATATAAGACGGCATCTGTCGATGTGGCGAAGGAAATCGTGACCGAGTCCCAAGCCGTCGGACGCGCCCTCGATAAGGCCGGGGATGTCCGCCATTACAAAGCTTTTGCCGTAAACCGTAACAACGCCAAGATTTGGTGCAAGTGTTGTGAAATGGTAATTTGCGATTTTGGGCTTCGCCGCGGTAACCTCGGAAAGAAGAGTCGATTTTCCGACGTTGGGAAATCCGACCAAGCCGACGTCCGCAAGCATTTTAAGCTCGAGCGTTATATTGCGTTCTGCGCCCTTGGTGCCGCTTTTTGCAAAACGGGGAACCTGACGGGTGGGAGTAGCGAAATGGGTGTTGCCCCAACCGCCTCTGCCGCCCTTTGCGGCGATATAAGGCAGACCGTCCGACATATCGTGGATAACGAGTCCGCTTTCGGGATCGCGAAGCACGGTTCCGGGAGGCACGGGGATAACAAGATCCTCGGCGCTCTTGCCATAGAACTTCTTCGACATTCCGTCGCCGCCGTTTGCGGCAACAAATTTGCGACGGTATTTAAAGTTAAGAAGCGTATTTTCGCCCTCGTCGATAACGAAAACGACGTTACCGCCCTTACCGCCGTCGCCGCCGTCGGGACCGCCCTTGGCAACGTACTTTTCGCGGCGGAACGAAACGCAGCCGTTTCCTCCGTCGCCTGCCTTGATATAAATTGTAACCTTATCTATAAACATATTGAAAACCTCCTTAAAGAGTTTTTCGTTAATTGATTTCTAAGCAAAAAAGAAAAAGAGTAGTCAGGATAAACACCCCGACTGCTCTTTTTAACCTTAACTAGTCTGCATTGACAGCGTAAACGCTGACTTTCTTTCTTCCGCCTACCATCGGTTCGAACTTAACCTTACCGTCGATAAGTGCGAAAAGGGTGTCATCGGAGCCACGGCCGACGTTGTTGCCGGGATGGATCTTGGTGCCTCTCTGACGAAGAAGAATGTTGCCGGCAGTTACGAACTGACCGTCCTGTCTCTTAACGCCAAGACGCTTGGACTCACTGTCACGACCGTTCTTGGTAGAACCGACACCTTTTTTATGTGCAAAGAACTGAATAGACAATCTGAGCATGGTTTATAGCTCCTTTCGATAAAATTATTTTACGGTTACACGAATGAATTTCGGGTAATCGTTTGCGAGGGCAGACAATTCACGCCATAACCCTTCAATAAGTGCGCATCCGCGTTCATCGTCCGATTCCAATGTGAAATCGATCGTAGGGCCGTTTTCATCGGCAACGACGTTTGCGGGGATAGAAAACGATTCGGTAATATTGTTTACCGTTAGCATCGCCATCGAGCTGACGGCAGCACAGACTATATCGCTTCCCTCTTCGGCATAACCCGAATGTCCGCTGATGCGAAATCTGCAAAATTTTCCGTTCGACTTAAAAAACGAAGCGGTTGTCATCTCTTATTTGGAGATGCTGAGGATCTGAAGCTTGGTATAGGGCTGTCTGTGGCCGATGTGCTTCTTTGAATCCTTCTTGGGCTTGTACTTGATTACGTGAATCTTTTTGCCCTTGCCGTTCTTAACGACACTTGCGGTAACGGTAGCTGCTACGGTAGGAGTACCTGCAACAAAACCGGTTTCATCGGAGAGAGCAAGAACCTTTTCGAAGGTGTAGGTAGCGCCTTCTTCGAGACCAAGCTTTTCAACAAAGATGATATCGCCTTCGCTAACCTTGTACTGCTTTCCGCCTGTTTCCACGATTGCAAACATTTGTAAGCACCAATTCCTTTCATAAGACTCGCTGCCTAGTGGGTGTGCATTCTTGACGCAACTTTAAAAACCCCATACATGCGGCAAATGAGAGTTTAACACAAATATCCATGAAAGTCAATAGGTTTTGCGCTATTTTTTCAAACATTTTCGCACAAAATAAAAAGGGGCGTTTTTCGCCCCGTTTCATTAATATTATACCGTTGCAAACGCCTTGTTTTTAAGTCGGAGATTGTCGGCGATCATCGCAATAAATTCCGAATTCGTAGGCTTTCCGCGCGAATTTTGGACTGTATAGCCGAAAAAGGAATTAAGCACGTCGAGATCGCCTCTGTCCCACGCGACCTCGATCGCGTGGCGTATCGCACGCTCCACGCGTGAGCTTGTCGTACCGTATTGCTTTGCGACGGTGGGATAAAGCACCTTCGTTACAGAGTTGATCACTTCGGTATCGTTTATCGCCATAATTATTGCAGTACGCAAATACTGATACCCCTTTATGTGTGCAGGCACGCCGATCTGATGTATTATTTTCGTTACCTGTGCCTCGAGATCGCCCTCTTCTCTGCCCGGCACCTTTGCACCGCCGCGGCGGCGC
>JAFYON010000101.1 GCA_017560145.1 Clostridia bacterium
AAATCAATTTCATAACGTAGGGCGGGGGCTTGCTCCCGACGCTTCGTTTTTACAAGCAACATCTTCATCGCAGGGGTGACCATTGGTCGCCCTTTTTTGATTTCACAAAGGTATTTTTCGGCGGGAGCAAGCCCCCACCCTACGACAAACCGTTTCTATACTGATAGTGGGTTCGGGCATCTGCCCGATTTGTGCGTGGACATCCACGCGCTATGCTTGCCCCAGACGTGAGCGTCGGGCAAGCAGAAAAATACTGGTTTTAAATTTGACTATTTTTATTATTCTGTGTTAAACTGTTCCTGTAAAAATTAAAGCGTTAGTTGAATTGCATTGGTAAAATGCTTTGTGCAAAAATCGAAAAAAGATGTGTATAATTAGGGTACAAAAGCGCTTTTGAATTATCACAAAGGAGAATTGATATGTCTATCGGAACTACAATCAAAAAACTGCGTCGTGACAGAAATATCACGCAAGAGCAACTTGCTGAAATGCTGGGTGTTTCTACAAATGCCGTTTCTCAATGGGAATGTGATAAGACTGCCCCCGACATTTCTCACATCCCCATACTTGCAAATATTTTCGAGGTAAGCGCGGATATTTTACTTGAAATCGATATTGCCAAGAGCAAAAAGCAATTCGAGATCAACGAATTTACAGCCAAGTACGCTGAACTTCACAGCCAAGGGAAAACGGAAGAAAGATTAAATCTTTCACGCGCTATGCAAAAGAAATATCCAAACGATGAAACTGTTCGTTATTACTTGATGAGAGTTTTGCAAAACGGCTATGCTAATGAAAACTTTGACGAGATTGTGGCATTGGGCGAACAGCTTTTGAACTCGACAAATATGCAATTCCGCATGGGCACCATTCAATGTCTGTGTTACATGTATCTAAATCACGGCGACAAAGAAAAGGCTTTACAGTACGCAGACATGATCCCGCCCGCCATGGATCTGCGTTTGCATGTCCTTGAGGGTGACGAGTTGGTGAAACACTGCCAAAATTATTTTTGGAAGGTTTGCGATCATATGTATCTGTATATGAAATATTTAATCGACTGCAAAGAGGCGGGATACACTCCCGAGGAAAAGCACTCTATGTGGAATATCCTATATGATATGATCCATATGATCTTCTCGGAAAATGATTTTGGCTTTTGGCACGATCGCCTTGGAAGAATCAGTTTCTTTATGGCACTTGAAAGTGGCAAACAGAAGTTGTTTGACAGGGCGATGCAGGAGCTCGAGCAAGTCATTATGCATTTTGAAAGCTATCAAAATTTCAACGCGATCTCTCACACATCATTACTTGTAAACAAGGTCAAGGTTGATCTATCCAATATTGCCAAGAGTACTGACGAAACACTCGGTCACATGTATCTGAGATATCTTAATAACAATGATGTAGTATTTGAAATGATCAAGGATACACCACGCTATATAAATATCAAAGAACAGCTTTCCAATCTGTAAACATCGCCCCGCCTTGCGCGGGGCTTTTCTTTGCTTTCTGCGTATGAAAAAAGCCATCACGAAACCGTGATGGCTAAATTCAATTTTACCGCTTATTTGGCACGCCTTCGGTCGAGAGTCTTTTTTAATCGGTTTTATTTTTTATGCTTGAATATCATTACCGCCGCAACCGCAACTATTGCAAGACCGAGCGCGGCAAGGAGTGCGATAAGCCATACAGGCATACCGTTATCCGTCTGAGGCGCGGCAACAAGATCGCCAACCGATTCCTCGTTTTCGGGATTGGATTCCGCGTCGCTCGTTTCCAAGGGAAGCACCTTTACGTTAACCGTAACCTCGTTAGAACGATTAAAGCCGTCGGTAACAACCACGGTAAAGCTGTCCTCGCCGACAAAGCCTCTGTACGCGCGGTAGATAAGCGTCTTTTTGTTTGCCGCCGCGGCTACGCTGCCGTTTTGGGGCTCGTTCGGGAATTCGATCTTAACGTCGCCCCAATACGAATCGTCGTCAACGATGCTGATCTCCACCATCCCGCGCGAGTCACCCTCGGTAAGCTCCATAGTGTCGCTCACCTCTATCGTGGGCGCAAGGTTACTGTAGGTGCCGTGGATAAAGTTAAACGTAAGATCGTATAGGCGGCGGAGATAAATGCCTTGCGGTGTTTTTGTATCGGCATAGCAAAAATCGTAAAAGCTTCCGGGGCCCGCGCCCTGATAATAGGTCTTGAAGCTATTCATATATCCGGTTTTTGCGCCGTAATAGAGATAGCTTTCGTAGTTATATCCTGCCTTAAGATAATCGGTTCCGCGGAAATAAGAGGGCTCGTTGGTTTCTATTTCAACGCCGAGGTGATTGTTGTAAGCCGACTGCGCAAACTCATCGAGCATTCCGATTTCGAAATAATCCTTGTTGGTAAAAGCAACGTTGGGCTGCATTACCGCCGAGGAAAATCCCAAGGATTCCCAATGGTCAAAGCCGATCGAAAGATAAAACGGGTCGAAAATGGTCTTTAATTCATTACTCTGAACATATTCGTTAAACGCCTTTACAAGCTCAGCTTCGTGGTCGGAATCGCTGTAATTGACTTCCTCGCGTAACCAGTAAAAGCCCGCAAGTTCGAGGTTTTTATATCCCTTTTCGGCAAACGCGTTTATACACTTGTCTGCGAACCATTTGATAATGGCGGTTCTTTCCTCAAGAGTTTTGCAGTTCTCTGCAATTCCGTCGCCGTCGATATCGCCAAAGGGCTTATCGAGCACGGTGGGATAAGGCATTGTGAGGAACACCTTGTATTTGTCCTTTATTCCAAGCTCAGCATAAACTCTGCCGACCACGTTATCAAGCGCGGCGATATCCTGTCCATCCTTAAAGGTACAGTCGAAATAAAGCTCCCAGTCGGACATTACCGCACCGGATTTTCCGTTCGTTTTAACCAATCTGCCGCCCGAGGGATAATCGCCGTGGCAGGGCACGAAGGCAACCGCATCGAACATCATACCCTTAACAAGGCCCGTGGTGTCAACGTAGCCGACGTAAGGAAGCAGCCATTCCTCGGTAAGCACCGCCTTTTCGGGATGCGGTGCATAATATCCATTGTAAATTTTGATCACGTCAGAAACGCCGTCGAGCGATTCGAAATAGCCTTTAACCTCGGCCTTTTCATCGGGCGTTACGGTTTTTTCGTTTCCGCCGAGGCTCTTGCTTCCAAGCACCTGAATTTCATCGCAGAAGGTGAAAATATCGCTTGAAAATTCAACTCTTACGTAGCGTGCGGAATAGGTATCGTCGAGAGAAAACTCGCACTCGTATCTCGCCGCGACGGACGAGGTAAGATCGAATTCGGTATCGTATTTCTTTACGGTCTGATAATTTACTCCGTCATCCGAAAGATAAACGTTTATGTAACGGGGCGCGTAAACACCCGAGGGACGGTTGTGGAAAAAGGAGGCCTTTACCTTCGTTATCGCGCAATTGCTTTTAAGGTCAAAGGTGATCAATCGACTTTGCGAGCGAAACGCCTTGTACCAAAGGTCCGAGCTTTCTGCAACGGGGGCAAATTTGCCGTCGGTAAGCTGTCCGTTGTCAACGTCGAACTTAACGCCGTTTTCAACGTAATTGTCGTAGGACATCGTGGTCGGCTCGCCGCTTTCGACGGTGTATTCAAGTCCTGCAACGAGGTTTTCCTCGGTTTGTGCGGCAACAACAGCCGAAATGCAAAAGGAGTTAAGGATCAGCGCAAGAGTAGCCAATAAAGCTTTCTTTTTCATCATTTTACCTCCGTAATTATATCGCAATAAATTTTTGCAATAAGCTCGTGTCCTTGCCAATTGGGATGCGGGTCAACGCTGATATCAAAGGGCAAAAGGCTTATGCCCGCATTAACAAGATCCTTGCCGGATTCATCGAATTCGGTCCACACGGGCACCACCTCATAGCCGAGCTCCTCGGAAAGCGCTTCGATGGGCGCATTGAGGCACGCAACCGATCTTTCGCCGTAATCGTCAAGCTTTAACTGCTCGTCAACCTCTTTCAGCGAAACGTTCATTCCCTTATACGGATTATATACGGTTTGAAAATATATTTTTGCATTCGGGTTCAGCTTGCGGATCTCGGCGACGATCAAGGGGATCTCCTCCTCGAGTCGCTTACCCGCATCGGTAATAAGCGAATTGAAGGTTTCGCTTTCAAACGCGGCGTTTACCGCACCGAAAACGCTGCTGATGGCATCGCAGGCGTAGGCAAGCTTATCCTTTTCCTCACCCTCGGGCGCAACGGCATATTTAAAGTAATCGGCAACCGCCTTCGGATCGAGCTCCATAAGCGCATTGAACGCCGTTTGAGCGGTATCGAGCATCTGAAGGATGTTGTTTCCGCCGATGCTGATTATAACGCAATCGCAGTCATTGATCTCCTTTGGCGGATCGGTTTTCAAAAATTCAAGCAATTCAACGCCGGTACGGCCGTCCACACCGTAGTTGGATATATCGACGGTCTCGTAAAATGCACCGAGCGATTCCGCCATAAGCGCGGAATAGCGCATTGATTCGGGGGATTCAAGCCCATAGCCGCGCGCGATCGAATCGCCGAGCACGACCGCCTTGAAGCTTCCCGATCTTTCGGGCACGGAAACATCGTTAATTGCGGGCAGATCCGAGGTAGGATCGCTTTTTTCTTCTTCCGATCTGTTTTCGCTTTCCGTTGGCGCTTCCGGACTCGGTTCGACGCCGCAGGCAAACAAGGAAAACGGCATTATTGAAAAGAACAACAACAAAACAAGTAATTTTTTCATTTGTTTCTCCGTATTTTATCGAAATATGTCATAATATTTTTATTATAAAACGAGCGTACCGAAAAATCAAGTGTAATCATTTGGGTTATGCGCATATAATTTGTTGAGGAGATGACGGTATGTACAGATTTATGCTTAACAATTCGCTTGCGGCGACGAGTGCCTTGATAAGGAACGATCACATATATGCCGCTGACGGAAAGGAATGCAACATTCACGTTTTTGATCTTTGCGGCAATTATTCAAGCAAAATTTGCGTCACACGCGCTTACGACAGATTGCGCTTTAACGAAGGCGACTGCGGATATACGGCGTTGGGCTGCGGTTGCGGCAACCGCGTTTATTATACCGACGCAAATCTTAACGAGCTTGGCTACACGCAATTAAGCACCGACTGCTTGCGCTTTGGCACGATCGGCGCTCTGACCGATATTTCGGCGGTAAATCTGTCCGAGGGAAGATCTATCGTTGCGGCGTTTGAAAAGGCGGTCTATCTTTTTGACACCGACGGTAACCCGATACGCGAAATATGCCGTGCAGACGGATGCGAAACGATAACCGATTTTATTGCCTTCGGCGAAGAAAAATACGCGATCGGTACAAGAAGCAACGGTGCTTCGGTCGTGACTGTTTCGGACAACGGACAAAAGCAAAGCATTGTCGTCGACGGCAAGCTTTCGCTTCGAATGCTGTTTGCAAGCGGCGCCAACGTTTTCGGGCTTTTCGGACACAGTTATATCTATAACCGCATTTTGCCGATTTATTCAAACGGAAGCACGTTAAGGAGGCTGGATTTTTGAAACGAACATTATTCTTATTGCTTTTCATTATTACGTTATCACTTTCGGGCTGCAAGAGCACGCCCGACGTTAAGGAGCAGATAACGCTTCCGATGAGCTTTACGGCTTGCACCAAGGGCAGCGATTCTCCGTATTCGGTATACGTCACAAGGGATTATTGCGATATTGAATTTATCGGCAAGGATCTTCCAAGCGGTGCAAGGCTTCATTTCGAGCAGGGCAAAAGCAACTCTACCGTCGGAGAATTCTCGTTCGAGATCAACGAGGACAGCTTTCCTGCTATGAAGGCGCTGATAAAGGCGATACGAGCCCTTGCAACGAGCGAAAATTCGGGCACGGCTACCGAAAACGGTGTTAAGTACACTATTGACGAAACCGATATTTTGGTGTATTATGATATAGAAGCCGAAGTAATAACCGGTATACGAACGGAGGAGCTCGGACGGGTGTTTGAATTCACTCTGACCGATCTTAAGCCCTATGAAGCACAGAGTAACAGCGCGAGTTGACCTTAACCGCATAGCGCACAATTACAATTACATAAAATCGCGTGTCGGTCAGAGCCGAGTTATGGCAATCGTCAAAGCCGATGCCTACGGTCACGGCGCGGTCGAGGTCTCGAAAAGGCTTGAGGAATTGGGCTGTACCGATTTTGCGGTTGCCTGCCTGAGCGAAGCGCAGGAGCTGCGCGCAAAGGGCATAACAGGCAATATCCTTATCCTCGGCCCGACAGACGCAAAGCTTATAAACGAGGTAATAGAGGGCGATTTCATACAGACTGTCGATAGCCTTGAATATGCCAAGGCGCTTGCCAAGCGCGGCAGAGTGAGAGTGCATATTAAGGTCGATACGGGTATGTCGCGCCTTGGCATCTATTGCCACAGCGAAACGTATATTTCTCCCTGCGCGGATGAAATAAGCGGAATTGCCTCGCTTGAAAATATATCCGTCGAGGGAATATTCACCCACTTTGCCGACAGTGACGGCGACGGCGAGCAATTTACAAGATGGCAGTACAAAATATTTACCGCTCTGCTTTCCGAGCTCGAAGCGCGCAATATAAACGTAGGCGTCCGCCATTGCTGTAACAGTGCGGCAACTCTGCGCTACCCCGAAATGCATCTCGATATGGTCAGAGCCGGAATTATACTTTTCGGACTTATGCCCTCGGCAAATATTAAGGACGAAAATATCCGCCCTGCTATGCGGCTTTCGGCGCGCGTTTGTGCCGTTCATACGCTCAAAGAAGGGGATTGTGTAAGCTACGGATGCGGTTACCGCGCAAATCGCGATACTCGCGTTGCCGTTATCGCGATCGGCTACG
The DNA here is from genome assembly GCA_017560145.1 of Clostridia bacterium. GTDB lineage: Bacteria > Bacillota > Clostridia > Oscillospirales > CAG-382 > Coliplasma. The sequence continues at coordinate 6,889 of JAFYON010000101.1, forward strand.
CCGACGGATTTTCGCGCGTTTATTCGGGCAAAAAGCTCATCCGCATAAACGGCAAGACCTTTGCAACGGTCGGCAAGATTTGTATGGATATGTGTATGGTCGATATCGGATGCGATTTCGAATGCAGCGTGCGCGACGAGGCAGTCATTTTCGAAACGAGCGAGGATATTGAGCGTCTTGCGAATGCACTCGGCACGATTAATTACGAAATTCTTTGCTCGTTAAAGCATAGAGTAAAATTGGAATACGTTTAAAGAAAAAAGGAACCTTTTTCGAGGTTCCTTTGTTTTTTTGTTGGAGCTGCAAAGCACAATAAAAAGACCGCTGAAAGCTCAACGGTCTTTTGTCCTGACTCAAAATCGTGCGCGGGTCGTGCGCGAGTTTGAGAGCGGGATTGGGATTTGTGCCGAACGGCTGTAGAAACCTACTGCCCGAGGCACAAAGCACAATAAAAAAGCTGCCGCCTATGCGACAGCTTTTTGTCCTGACTCAAAATCGCGCGCGAAATTATACTTCTACCCAAACACCGGGGTTAGCAAGTGCCTTGTTGCCTGCTTCGATAATGCCCATAACAGAAACGGTTTCTGCATGGTCGGCAAAGGTTTCGCCGGTCTTGAAGAAGGTGCAGAGCTTGTTGATAAAGTTATCGAAATAGCCGGTCATCTGAGGAACCTTGTAAATGGATCCGTCTTCATAGTTAACGATCATTTCGAAGTCAACGCCCTTCCAATCATAATGACTCATAACCGCACGTCTGCCGTTGGAGAATTCGATAACCATGGTTTCGTAACCGCTGCCAACCGACATAATTCTCTTAACCTCGCTGCCCATAAGAACAACGATAGGCTCGATCTGGTGGATAGCATAGGTATCGAATCTACCGGGACCGCGAGAGTTGATAAAGCAAATGCCCTCACGGGGAACTTCTGTCAATTCGTTGGAGAAACGAAGCGCAGAGGTCGAGAAGAAGGGGGTATTATTCGCTTCACCGATGGCAACGATCTCCTTTGCGATATCCTTGGTGAGCGCAAAGGTCTTGTCAACGTAAACGCGCTTGCCGCTTGCAAGGGGCTCACGGCAGAGATCAAGGTGTCTTTCGGGATTATCGGGAGAAAGAACGATAATGCAATCGCTCTTTTCTACTACCTCTGCAATGGTGTTGCAGCGTTCAACGCCGTTCTTTTCGCACCATTCGTCGGTGGTAAGTCCGCCTTCTTTATCCTTTTCGGCATAGGCATAAGCAACCTTGAATTCATCGCCGAACTGCTGTGCGATAAATTTCGGATAGTTGTTTGCGTGCCATTCATCGAGAAAATAATCAATAAAGCCGATCTTAATCATTTTTTATGCTCCGATCTTTTCCTTCAAGAAGTTAACCGCAAGAAGGATATCAGCATAAGGATCGTCGCCGCATTCGCGTTCAACGGTAAGGAAGCCGTTAAATCCGATGTCGGAAAGTGCTTTAAGATATGCATCGAAGGGAACGTTGCCCTCTCCGAGAGGAACTTCAAGGAAGTAATCGGAAAGACGAAGGTCTTCGATACCGCCTTCGGCAAAGAAGGTGTAAACCTTGCGAGGATCGATAATAAAGCCCTTGCCGTCCTTAGCGTGGGTGTGAACGATATAGCTGCCGAGGGTGTAAACCGCTTCAACAGGATCGGTGCCGGTGCACATAACGAGGTTTGCAGGGTCCATATTTACGCCGAAGCCCTTGGAATTAACGTCGTCAAGGAATGCCTTAAGACGTGCTGCGGGTTCGGGACCGGTTTCGATAGCGAAGGTAACGCCGACGGAAGCCGCGTATTCGCCGATCTCACGGCAAGCGCCGAGCATATTCTTGTATGCTTCGCATTCGGTGTCGCATTTATTGGTGTCGTCAGCCGCTTCGGGAACAACACCGATGTGGGTGGTAACTACCTTGGTGCCAAGACGTACCGCAAGATCAGCAACTGCCTTGCTTGCAGGAATCTTCCAAGCATTTTCATCGGCACGCTCAAAGCCGTGGCCGCCGAAGTCGCCGCAAACTGCGGAAATAACGAGTCCGTACTGGTCCAAAAGCTTGCGGACGCGTTCAACCTTTGCATCGTCAAAGGTGTCGTATTTGTTCTCGCCCTCTACAACGTAAAGCTGGATGCCCTGTGCACCAACCTCTGCCGCTTTAGCGAGTCCCTGCTCGAAGGGAAGCTTGAAGGAGTCGGTCATAACGCCAATTTTGAAATTAGCCATAATTCACCTCATAAAGTTTTTATTTTAAATTTTATTCGCGTTTTTATATCAGCCCACGAGCATTTTGAATGCTTCGGGAGCAAAATAAAACAAAGTAACGATAATGGCACCTGCGCCGAACACGCCGAGGCATATCGGCAAAAAGCTCTTTTTAAGCTCGAGCCCGAGCGTAATCGCGATCAATGCACCCGTCCACGCGCCCGTACCGGGAAGAGGGATCGCAACGAAAAGGAAGAGTCCCCAGAAAAGCGCACGCTTTGCACCCGTGCCCATTTTTGCGACCTTCTTTTCGCCGATTTCAAGAATCTTGCGGAAGGGCTTGCCGAATTTTTCGAAGCTTGCGAAATACCTTAAAACCTTGCCGCCGAAAAGAATAAGAAACGGCACGGGAATAAGGTTGCCGATAAACGAAATTATCGTAACGGGTACAATATCAAGCTCCAACGCGTAAAGTCCCACGGGGATCGCGCCGCGAAGCTCAATAACCGGCACCATACTGAGCGCCAAAACAATTAAATAATTAAGCATTTTCAATCCTTAGTCTTTATCGTAATAATCCGAGTAGGTAAGAAAGCCCACCCACATAATATAGTCCTTTTCGCCAAGCTGCTCCTTGCGCTTGTCATAGTCGCTTTCATATTCGGTGCCGACAGTCGCGCTTCCGTAATCCGAAAATTCAAGCCCGATCGAAACGAGGCTTTCGCCTTCGCCGCGGGAAACGCCGATTTTTATGCTTTCATAAACCCCGTCTTTTACGGCAATATCGATTTCGACCGTCATTTTATCGCCGCTTTCACCGAGATCCTCACGAAGATCCTTGATTTCCGAAAGGATTTCATAATATTCCTCGCTGTCGAAAAAGCAATCCTTCGAGCCTTCGGTAATTTCATAAACGGTATCAAGAAGCTTGTTCACCGAAAAGCTGAAAACGTAACTTTCACCATCGTCCGAGGCGGTATAGACAAAGCCGTAATTGTTCGTCATATACTCGTCGGAAAAATAAAGCTCGACAACGTCGTCCGCTCTGCCGATAAGCTTGTTTACGTAGGCTATATCCTCGGCAAGATTGCCGCCGTTGATAAGCTCCGAAAGTCTTGCATAATCGCCGTCGGAGATCGCGCTTACGTAATCGAGTATCTTGCCTATCCCGATCTCTTGAGTTTCGTCATCCGCATCGGGCGATACGCGGCGGAAAAGACCTGCACTCGTATCGTAGGAATAATATTCAAAATCGTCCTTGCGGTAATAGGAAATATCGCCCGCCTTGACAAAGCAGTTGCCGTCTGTCAATGCAGAGGGGAGAATAACCTCGATATCGGTTTCGATTTCAGAGCCGATAATTATATCGCTTCCGGTAATTTTCACCGATTTCGAAAAGGTGTTTACCGACACCTTTGCAAGACGCGACGCCGCGCTGTCCTCGCTAAGAAGAAAAACAGCAAGAGCACCAAGCAAAAGTGCAACGACAAGGATGGCAGAAATGACTGTAATAAGCGCCTTTTTTGATTTTTTGGCGGTACCGTTCACAACAACGGGAGCACCGCAGCTTTCACAAAACAACGCGCCGCTCTGCAATTGGCATTTGCAATTTTCGCAGTTCATAGAATCACCCTTGTATTTATTCATCACGATTTTATCAAATTACAGACTAAAGGTCAAGACGTTTGAAAAATTTTCTTACTTTTTATTGTAATTGCAGAAAGTTTATAGTATAATGTAGGGTGAATAATTATAAACAGCATCGGAGCGGTTAAGATAATGAATTTCAACTGCAAAGAAAATATAAAAATGGCGCCCTATTGCTCGATGAAGGTCGGCGGATGCGCTAAATATCTTGCTCTCCCCAAGACCGAGGAGGAATTGATAAGCGCGCTTAAATACTTCCGCGAAAAGGGCGAAAAATATATTGTGGTCGGCAATTGCTCGAACCTTATTTTCACCGACGACGGATATGACGGTGCGGTTATCGCAACAACCGATATGAAGGGAATTTCCTTTGAAAACGGCATCATCACCGCCCTTTGCGGAGATACGCTTTCTTCGTTGGCAAGAACCGCATTGGACAATTCGCTTACCGGTCTTGAATTCTGCTACGGCATCCCCGGAACCGTGGGCGGCGCAGTGTTTATGAACGCAGGAGCATACGGCGGCGAAATTTCCGAGCATTTTATCCGCGGACGCTTTTTAAACGCAAGCAACGAGATCGTTACCTTAAACGGCAACGAGCTTGAATTCGGATACCGCACAAGCCGTTTAATGCGCGAGGAGCTGATTCTTATTTCGGCTGAATTCAAGGCAGAACGCGGCGAAAAGGAAGCCATCCGCGCAACTATGGATGAGCTTATGCAAAAGCGCAAAAGCAAGCAGCCGCTTGAATTTCCGAGCTGCGGAAGCGCGTTCAAGCGCCCCGAGGGTTATTTTGCGGGTGCTTTGATCGAGCAATGCGGATTAAAGGGCTATTCGATCGGCGGCGCAAGAGTTTCGGAAAAGCACGCGGGCTTTATCATCAACGGCGGCGGCGCTACCGCTACCGACGTTATCAATCTTTTGAGCCACGTGTCCGAAACCGTTTTCAAAAACACGGGCGTTGTGCTTGAGCCCGAAATAAGGGTGATTTTATAATGTCTTTCACTTCACAGATAAAGGATCAGCTTGTTGAAAGCATCCCGAAAAAGGACTGCTGCAAGGAATCGCTTACCGCAGGTTTTGAAATGGTTCCCTTTGAGCAAAGGTGCGACAAGGATATCGGTTGTTATCTTCGCGGTGTGTTTCTTAAATGCGGAAACGTCACCTCCCCCGGTCGCAACTTTATGCTTTCCTTTACGTTGCAAAGCGAGGAATATGCCGATTATCTTTTCGAGCTGCTCGATTCGACGGGAACCGAGCCGAAGCGTTCTACCCGTAAAGGCAAGCCCGTGATTTATTACAAGGCAAGCGAGAGCATCGAGGATATACTTTCCTTTATCGGCGGCACCAAGGCGGTGCTTAAGATAATAAGCGAAAAGGTTATGAGTGACGTGCGCAACAATGCAAACCGAATTTGCAATGCCGAAACGGCAAACCTCGACCGCACCGCGCGTGCGGCGGCAGAGCAATGCGAGGCGATAAAGCTTATAGTCGACCTCGGTGCGATGCACAACCTTCCGCAGGAGCTTCGCGAGTGTGCCGAGCTCAGATTGGCAAACCCCGATATGTCGCTTGCTCAGCTCCGCGAGCTTTTCCGAGAGCCCGTTAGTAAATCGGGCATCAACCACCGATTTAAAAAATTGATTCAGATTGCAGAAACTTTAAAGAATTTACAGTAAAAAAGGTTTTAATATGGCTTTCGTTCATTTGCATCTACATACCGAATATAGCTTGCTTGATGGCGAAAACCGCATTAACGCCATCCCCGATGCGGTCCTTGACGGCGGAATGGATGCCTGCGCCATTACCGACCACGGCGTTATGTACGGCGTTGTCGATTTTTACAAGGCGTGTGCCGCAAAGGGCGTTCGTCCGATAATCGGATGCGAGGTCTACGTTGCCCCCAGAATGATGGAGCAAAAGGACAGATTGCTCGATTCGGATTATTCGCATCTCGTTTTGCTTGCAAAAAACGAGGTCGGCTATAAAAACCTTGTAAATATCGTTTCAAAGGCGTTCACCGTCGGCTTTTACTCTAAGCCGAGAACCGATATTGAAAATCTTACAAAATATTCCGAGGGCCTTATTGCGCTTTCGGGCTGTATTTCGGGCAGTATCCCGAAGGCGATACTCGCAAACGATCTGTCGCTTGCAAGAGAGCGCATTATCGTTTTCGACCGCATATTCGGCAGAAATAACTTTTATCTTGAGCTTCAGCGTCACGGCATCGAGGGCCAGGAGGAAGTCAACCGTGCGCTTATAAGCTTCTCGCGCGAGCTGGGGATTCCCCTCGTTGCAACGAACGACGCGCATTACACAAAACGCGAGGACGCATCGGTGCAAAAGCTTCTTTCTGCGATCGCAACGGGCAACACCGTTGAGGACAGCGGATTCGGAATGGACGGAAGCGAGCATTACATCAAATCCGACGCCGAAATGAGAGCGTTGTTCTTCGATATTCCCGAGGCTGTTGAAAACACCGCAAAAATTGCGCAGATGTGCGATTTCAAGTTCGATTTCGAAACGATGCACCTTCCCGCATTCAAAACGCCTGCGCCCTATAATTCCGAGCAATACCTCCGCAAGCTTTGTCTTGAAGGGCTTGATAATCTTTACAATTCCAACCGTCTTTCGGACGATATATCGGTCTACCGCGAAAGGATCGACCACGAGCTTTCGATCATTCACAATATGGGCTTTGACGATTATATGCTCATCGTGTGGGATTTCGTTAATTACGCAAGGCGCAATAACATTCCGGTCGGCTCGGGCAGAGGCAGCGCGGTTGGCAGTCTGTGCACCTATTCGCTTGGCATCACGCAGGTCGACCCTATAAAATTCAACCTTCTTTTCGAGCGCTTTCTCAACCCCGAAAGAGTAAGCATGCCCGATATTGATATCGACTTTTCCGACGAACGCCGCGGAGAGGTCATCGATTACGTCGCTTCGAAATACGGCAAAACGCACGTTGCGCAGATAATCACCTTTGGTAAGCTTGCCTGCCGCCAAGCCGTGCGCGACGCCGGCAGAGCTTTGGGTATGAGCTATTCCGCAGTTGACGAAATAGCAAAAATGATACCGCGTTATCTTGACGTTACGCTTGAATCAGCGTTAAAGGAAAACCCCGAATTAAAGCAGAGAGTCGACAACGACCCTGCCGCAAAGAAGCTTATCGATTACGCGGCAAAGCTTGAGGGTCGTCCGAGAAATGCAAGCACGCACGCATCGGGCGTTGTCATCACCGACGAGCCGCTTACCAATTACCTTCCCCTTGCACTTAACGATAACGCGACGGTAACACAGTTCCCGATGAACACCGTTGCCGATTTGGGACTTTTAAAGATGGACTTTTTGGGACTTCGCTTCCTTTCCATCATTCAGGGGACCGAATCGCAGATAAAAAAGCAGATACCCGATTTTTCGGCAGAGGCTCTGCCGCTTGACGATAAAGCCACCTATGAAATGCTTTCCGAGGGGCACGCTATCGGCATATTCCAGCTTGAAAGCGAAGGCATGCGAAGCCTTCTTACGAAGCTGAAGCCCACGGATCTTGAGGATATCATTTCGGTAATTTCACTTTACCGTCCCGGCCCTGCACTTTCGATAGACGCGTTTTTGCGCAACCGTCTTAACCCCGAAAGAACGCAATACGACCACGAATGTCTTAAGGAAATACTTGCTCCCACCTGCGGCGTTATGCTTTATCAGGAGCAGGTTATGCAGATTTGCCGTACGATGGCGGGATATTCCTATGGCAGAGCGGACATCGTCCGCCGTGCGATGGCGAAGAAAAAGCCAGAGGTCATGGCAAAGGAAAAGGATATATTCCTTGACGGCGCAAAGAAAAACGGCGTCGCGCGCGAAAGCGCCGAGGCGGTTTTCGACAAGATGAGCGAATTTGCAAAATACGCCTTCAACAAAAGCCACGCCGCCGCTTACGCCGTGGTTGCATATCGCACCGCTTGGCTTAAGTGTCATTACCCGCGTGAATATATGTGCTCGTTGCTCAACACGGTTATGGGCTATAACGAGAAGGTCGGCGAGTATATTGCCGACTGTGCAAGAATGGGAATCAGCATTCTTGCCCCTACTGTCAACGAAAGCTACGGCAATTTCTCGGTCGAGGGCAAAAACCTTCGATTCGGTCTTGCCGCAATAAAAAACGTCGGCGCACTTTTTGCCGACAAGATAATAAACGAGCGAAGAAGAAAGCGCTTTTCCTCGATCGAGGATTTCATTTCGAGATGCGCACAGTTCGGCAGCATCAAAACGTTTGAATCGCTTATAACCGCAGGTGCTTTGGACGAATTCGGCTTGACGAGAAGCAGAATGCTTTCCGGCCTCGCAAAGGCGCTTGAAACCGTAACGAAGGACCGCAACCGCAATTCCGAAGGACAAATGAGCCTTTTCGGAAACGGTATGGCTGTCGAGGAAAGCCCGTTTGAATATCCCGAATCGAATCTCCCCGAGTTTTTCAAAAGCGAGCTTTTAAAGGGCGAAAAGGAGATGACCGGACTTTATTTTTCGGGACACCCTCTCGACGGATACCGCAACGTGCAGGAGGAGATAAGCTCGCTTTCGGCAGAGCAGATCCGAGAAGGACTTGAAAACGGCACGCTTAAAAAGAATTCGTTAATAAAATTTATCGGTTTGGTAACAAAAAAACGCTCGAAAATCACTAAAAAGAATGATATAATGGCATTCGTCACCGCCGAGGATGAAAGCGGAGAGGCGGAATTGATCTGCTTCCCCACCCTTTATGCCTCGAAGGGTGATCTGATCGCCGAAAACAAAGTTCTTGTTTTCAGCGGCAACCCCGAGATCAGCGAGGGCTATGGCGAGGAAGGCACGGAGCATATAACGATCCTGCTAAAATCGGTCTGCACCCCCGAGGAAGCGTTACAAGCCGTACAAGGCAAACCGCAAGCAAACAAAGCTCCCGAGGCACAGCCGAAGGACAAAAATAACGTCGGCAGTGAAAACGGCGAAGACAGCCGTGACAACGCCGCAAAGTCGCTTTACATTAAAGTAACCAAGCAAAACGAATCGGCTTTGGAGAATGCACTTGAGCTTGCATCCCGTGAGTCGGGACGATCGCGCATTCTGGTTTATTTCGAATCGGAAAAACGTCTTGCCGCAGCAAAAGGCAAAACGGCGCAAATTACCGAAAGATTGCTTATCCAGCTTAAGGAGCTTATGGGTGAAGGCAATATTGCGGTCAAGTAGAGCGACGGAAAGGAAACGATTATGTTGGACAAAGAAAAGCTTGAAAATACCGAGGGCAACGGACAGCCCACGCGTAATTTCGACATAGTGAACGAGGCGCAGGGCGACGACGGCAGCACAAGGCCCTTTAACGCCGTTGAGGACAAGGAAAAGGATGCAAAGCAGCCCGAGCCCGAGAAAACGGCGGAAAAGCCGAGCAACGACCTTACCGCGCGCGCCGCAAAGGCGACCTTTTCGACGGTTATGTTCGCATTCCGCAAGGCCTCGACCTATCTGTTGAACGTACTGATCACGATTTTGCTCGTCGGTATCATTACGGGCGCAGTCGTTGCGATCTGCTTCGTGTTTTATATCAAGGATTCGGTAGACCCGAATTTCACGGGGCTAGACAATCTAAAATTCGACTCGGCGCTTTCGACAACGATGTATTACGTCGATAAAGAGGGTAACGAAATACTGATGGAAGAGGATACGCTCGTCAGCAGCGAAAACCGTCTTTGGGCAAGCTATTCCGATATTCCCCAGGATCTTATCGACGCGTATATCGCAGTCGAGGACCAACGCTTTTTCGAGCATAGCGGCGTGGATACCACTCGTACCGCATCGGCGATATACAACTTCTTTATCCCGACAAGCTCAAACTACGGCGGCGGCTCGACAATAACCCAGCAGCTTATCAAAAACGTTACCGGCGAAAACGATGCGACTATCCAGCGTAAGGTGCAGGAGATCTTCCGTGCGCTCAACGTTGAAAAGAAGTACACCAAGGAAGAGATACTTGAAATGTATCTTAACACCATTTATCTCTCCCACAACTCCTATGGCGTGCGCGTTGCGGCAAAAACCTATTTCAACAAGGAATTGCACGAACTTACGCTTGCCGAATGTGCTTCGATAGCGTCTATCGGTAAATGGCCGACTCACTACGATCCCATTTCCAACCCCAGAAACAATCTTACGAGAAGAAACCTTGTTCTTAAGCTTATGCTCGAGCAGGGCAAGATAACCCAATCGGAATTTGACGAGGCGTACGATGCACCGCTTACCATTGGCGGCGAAACCGAAAAGGACACCTCGGGCAAGGTGCACTCCTATTATATCGATGCGGTAATGGAAGACGTTATCGACGACCTTATGGCTGAATACGGATATGACGAGCTTACCGCATCGCAGATGCTTTTCGCAGGCGGCTTGCAGATAGTAACCTGTCTTGACCCCGTAATTCAGGAATGTGCCGAAAAGGTGTTCACAAACAGTGATTACTGGCCCGAAACCTCGGGCATGCAGGCGCAATCGGCGATGTGCATCATCGACCCCGAAACCGGCAATTTGTTGGCGATAGTGGGCGGCTTGGGCGAAAAGCGCGAAAACCGCGGCCTTAACCGTGCAACTCAATCCTACCGTCAGTGCGGTTCGTCGATCAAGCCTCTTTCGATCTATGCCTATGCGCTTGACAACGGATATATCTCGACAAACACTCCGCTCGACGACGTCCCCCCCGTTTATTACGAGGAGACCGAAAAATTCTGGCCGAAAAACTCCAACGGCAAATATCAGGGCTTTGTTTCCCCCTCTTATGCAATTCAGGTATCGCTCAACACCGTCGTCGTTAAGCTTTGCGAGCAGATGGGCGTTGAAAACGTATACAACAACTTTAAGGATTACGGATATACCACTCTCGTCGACTCGGTCACCCTTTCGAACGGCACGGTGCTTTCGGATATCAACACCTCGCCGCTTGCACTCGGTGGTATGACCTACGGCGTTACCGTGCGCGAGCACACCCAAGCCTATGCAACGCTTGCAAACAGCGGTATTACCTCGAAGGCGAGAACCTATTCCGAGGTACGCGACAGCAACGGCAGAATCATCCTTGACAACAAGGAAGAGCACACCGTTAAATACCAGGAGGACACCACTGCAATACTCACCGACCTCCTCAAGGGCGTTGTTTCGGGTCCTTACGGTACCGCAAGAGCAAGAATCACCTTTTGGAAAAATTTCGAGGGTCTTGAGGTTGCGGGTAAGACCGGTACTACCAACGACAAAAAGGACGTTTACTTTGCGGGTTACACACCCGATTTGGTTGCTTGCTGCTGGTACGGATATGACCGTAATCAGGTTATCACCGCCTCGGGCAACCCTGCGGCAGACCTCTGGAACGCGGTTTTCAAGGAGATCTACACCTACTACGAAAAGAACGAAATAAGCTATCAGAAGGAATTCGACGTGCCTCCTTCGCTTGTGGAAAACGTTGAGTTCTGCACGGTTTCGGGCAAGCTTGCTACCGACGCGTGCCGAAACGACCTTAACCACATCAAGGGCGGTATCGATTGCATCTCGACCGGTCTCTTCCGTGACGACGAGGTTCCCACCGAATACTGCGACGCACACGTTATGGTTCAATGGGACTCGGTTACCGGCGCCGTTTGTCTTGACGGCTGCAACTGTCCCGCAGAAAACCTTATCAGCGTAGGTCTTCGCAAGATGACGCTTGAGGACCGTCTGCTTCATACCGGCGCAACCGTTACCGATGCTCAGTATCTTTATATGGACCTTCCCGAGGGCTACGTTTTCCCGACAAGCCCCAACGTTCCTTTCTATCAGAACCTCTTCCCCGAAAACTACAATTTCGGTACCGCGACACCCAAAAACCCCGCAAACCGAATCTGTCTTGAGCATTATCACCCCGTAACCGATCCGACGGTGCCGACAGATCCGACAGTGCCGACAGACCCCAACGTTCAGCCCAACACGGAAGAACCGATAACACCCTAAAAACATAAGAAGACTGTTTAAAGCAGTCTTCTTTTTTTGCATAAAGAAAGAACAGAGAGTTTTTCTGTTCTTTCCTTAATAATTCGATTTTCGCTTTCTTAAATCAATGCTCGTCGAAGAATTCAAGCAATTCTCCATCGGGACCGTATACAAACGCGATGCGCATTTTAATAACGGGAGTAGCGCCGTCGGGTGCTACCTCGCAGGGCTCGCGCATGGGCTTTGCGCCCGCGTCAAGCGCCGCCTGATATGTTCCGTCTACGTCATCGGTTTTAAACGCGAGATGGAGAAAGCGCTCATCAACGCGTTCTCTTGCTTCGCCGCGTCCGAAAATTTCAATACAACCGCCGTCGCCCATATTCATCATAACGGCTCTGCTGTCACCCTCGCCCCAACGAACGCGCTCGGTGAGTCCCAACGCCTTGTAAAATTCAACGCTCTTGTCTAAATCGCTTGCATTAAGCGCGATGTGGTGAAATCCTTTTACCATTATCTTTTACCTCTTTTTTGATTTTGCGGTTTTTTGTTGCCTTGCTTGTTTGTCGGACGGCTTGCAGGCTTTCCGCCCTGCTTGCCTCTTGCGGGACGGCTTTGCGCGTTAACCGCAGGACGCACAAGACAATCGCGGCCGTGACCGATAAGGTCTTCCCTGCCCGCCTTGATCAACGCCTTGCGCACAAGGGGCGCGTTTGCAGGGCGCGCGAACTGAAGCAAGGCGCGCTGCATTTGCTTTTCCTCGTAATCGCGTGCGACGTATATCTCCTTCATCGTCATCGGATCGTAGCCCGAATAGAACATACAGGTCGAAGCCGTACCGGGTGTGGGATAAAAGTCCTGAACCTGCTCAGGGTTCAAGTTGTTCTTTTTAAGATAAAGCGCAAGCTCGATCGCCGATTCAAGCGTACTGCCCGGATGGGAGGATATAAGATAAGGAACGATATATTGCTCCTTGCCCGCTTCCTTGGTGAGCGTTGCAAACTTCGCCTTGAATTTATCGTATTCCTCGATAGGCGGCTTGCCCATAAGCGCAAGCACGTCGTTACAGCAATGCTCGGGCGCGACCTTAAGATGTCCACTGACGTGGTCGTTGACAAGCTTGCGGAAGAATTTGTTGTTTTTGTCGGCAAGGATATAGTCATATCGCAAGCCCGAACGGATAAACACCTTTTTTATGCCCTTGACCGCCTCGACAGCCTTCAAAAGCTCGATATATTCACTGTGGTCAACCTGCATATTCTTGCAGACGGTCGGAGTAAGACAGTTCTTGCCCTTGCAGACGCCGTATTTCTTCGCCTTTTCGCACCCGTTGGTACGGAAATTTGCGCTCGGGCCGCCAACGTCGTGGATATATCCCTTGAAATCGGGCATCTGAGTTATCTTTTCTGCCTCGGCAACGCAGGACTCGATCGAGCGCGAGGTTACCGTTCTGCCCTGATGGAAGGCTATCGAGCAGAAATTACATCCGCCGAAGCAGCCTCTGTTATGGGTGACCGAGAACTTTACCTCCTCGATAGCAGGCACACCGCCCATAGCTTCATAGGAAGGGTGATAGGTTCGCATATACGGTAACGAATAAACCGCATCGAGTTCCTTGCGCGTAAGAGGCGGCATCGGAGGATTCTGAACGAATATTTTTTCGTCGTAGCCCTCGATTATCGCCTTGCCGTAAATATGGTCCTGATTGTCGGACTGTATTTTAAACGCCTTCGCAAAGGCACGCTTATCGTTCTTGATATCGTCGAACTCACCGCAGAATACCGATTCAAAATGCGGCTCGAAATCTCTTTTTTCAAGGAAGCATGTACCGCGTACGTCGCGTATCTTACGTATCGGCACGCCCTTGTCAAGCAGAAACGCCAACCGTCTTAAAATATTTTCGCCCATACCGTAGGTGAGCATATCCGCGCGCGAATCTACAAGCACGCTTCTGCGAACGCTGTCCGACCAATAATCGTAATGCGCAAAGCGGCGCGTAGACGCCTCGAGACCGCCGATAATTATCGGCACGTCGCCGAATGCCTCGCGAATTCGGTTACAATATACTATTACCGCTCTGTCGGGACGGTTGCCGATCTTGCATCCGGGCGAATAATAATCGTCGTTACGGCGCTTTTTCGATGCGGTGTAATGTGCCACCATCGAATCTATGTTGCCGGCGTTGACCAAAAAAGCCAATCTCGGTCTGCCGAATCGCATAAAATCGGTCTTGCTTTTGTAATCGGGTTGCGGTATAATTGCAACAGAATAACCCTCCGCCTCGAGCACGCGTGAAATTATCGCAGTTCCGAAGGAGGGATGATCGACGTATGCATCGCCCGTGACGATAACGAAATCGGGCTGATAATCTATTTCATTCGCAAAAATAGGCAAAAACGGCATAATTTTTCCTCATAAGTATCATAATTACTTATATCTTAACACCCATAATAAAAAAAGTAAAGAAAAATTGAAAATTTCCTATTGACAAATGGATAATCGTGTGGTATATTCTTAATAGTAAATATTACTAATAAGGAGTTGCCGATGATAAAAGAGCGCACTACTAAGCAAAAAACGCTTATACTTTCGGCGGTGCAGGGGACGAAGACACACCCGACGGCTGAGCAAGTGCACGCGATGATCACCGACGTTGCACCGAATTTAAGCCTCGGCACGGTTTACAGAAATCTCAACCGTCTTGCCGAATTGGGCATCATCCGCCGCATTTCGGTTATCAACTCCCCCGACAGGTTTGACGGAGACCTGACACCCCACCACCACATCAGCTGTTTGGAATGCGGCAAATTTTGCGATTTCTTCGATATCGATTATGATGCCGAGCTGGACAGAGTGATCGAGGCAAAAAGCGGCTTTTCGATCGCCAAGCACGAAACTGTATTTTACGGGAAATGTCCCGAATGCAAAATTAAAGAATTAA
>JAFYON010000102.1 GCA_017560145.1 Clostridia bacterium
CCGAGCCTATGCTCAAGGCGGTATTCAACGCCTCGAAAACCTCGGGACAGTATAGCTTCGAGGAGCGTATGGGTTGCGGCTTCGGTGCTTGTATGGGATGCTCCTGCAAAACTATTACAGGCTATAAGCGTATTTGTAAAGAAGGCCCCGTGCTTTGTAAGGAGGAGATCTTATGGTAAACACAAAGGTAGATCTCTGCGGTATCACGCTTGACAATCCCATAATCCCCGCAAGCGGAACGTTCGGCTTCGGCTATGAATTTGCCGAGCTTTACGATATTAACGTTCTCGGCACTTTCTCGTTCAAGGGCACCACAAAGGAGCCTCGCTTCGGCAACCCCACACCCCGTATTGCAGAATGCTCTTCGGGTATGATAAATGCCGTAGGTCTTCAGAACCCCGGTGTCGAAAAGGTTATTTCCGAGGAATTGCCCAAGCTCAAAAAATGCTTTGATAAAAAGGTTATGGCAAACGTATCCGGCTTTTCTGTCGACGAATATGCCTATACCTGCGAAAAGCTCGACAAGTGCGAGCAGGTCGGTTGGCTCGAGGTAAATATCAGCTGCCCCAACGTGCACGGCGGCGGTATGTCCTTCGGTACCGATCCCGAAGCGGCTTACGAGGTTACCAAGGCAGTAAAATCGGTCACTAAAAAGCCCGTTATCTTAAAGCTTTCTCCCAACGTTACCGATATCGTAGCAATCGCAAAGGCGTGCGAAAAGGGTGGCGCTGACGGAATAAGCCTTATCAATACAATGCTCGGTATGCGCATTGATCTAAACAGAAAGAAACCGATAATCGCCAATAAAATGGGCGGATTTTCGGGCAAGGCAATTTTCCCCGTAGCGGTCAGAATGGTATATCAGGTATCCTCTGCCGTAGAGGTCCCCGTTATCGGAATGGGCGGCGTAAGCTGTGCCGATGACGTTATCGAAATGATGCTTGCAGGTGCAACCGCGGTCGAGGTAGGCGCACAGAACCTTGTCGATCCCTTTGCTTGCAAAACCATCATCGAGGAATTGCCCAAGGCAATGGAAAAATACAGAATCGAAAATTTAAAAGATATTATAGGAGCAGCACACAATGGGTAAGGACGTAATCATCGCTTGTGACTTTTCAAGCGCAGAAAAAACCTTTGAATTTCTCGATAAATTCACCGGTAAAAAGCCTTTCGTAAAGATCGGTATGGAGCTTTACTATGCAGAAGGTCCCGCAATCGTACGCGAGATCAAGGCAAGAGGACACAAAATATTCCTCGATTTAAAGCTTCACGATATTCCCAATACCGTTAAAAAGTCCATGTCGGTGCTTTCGAACCTCGGTGTTGACATTACCAACCTTCACGCAGGTGGCACCGTGCGTATGATGGAAGCGGCTCTTGAAGGACTTACCCGTCCCGACGGAACCCGTCCTCTTCTTATCGCCGTTACCCAGCTTACAAGCACCGATCAGGAAAGCATGGAAAACGATCTTCTCATCAAGGCACCCATCGACGAGGTCGTAATGCACTATGCGGAAAATGCTAAAAAAGCAGGTCTAGACGGCGTTGTTTGCTCGCCTCTTGAAGCAGGCAAGGTTCACGACCGTTGCGGTGAAAGCTTTATTACAGTAACCCCCGGTGTTCGCTTTGCAGACGGCGAAATCGGCGACCAGAAGCGTGTTATGACTCCCGAGCAGGCAAAGCTTATCGGCTCCGACTATATCGTTGTCGGCAGACCTATCACCGCCGCAGAGGATCCCGTTGCCGCATACGAACGCTGTGTTCGTGAATTTGTAGACT
This sequence comes from Clostridia bacterium, assembly GCA_017560145.1. Classification (GTDB taxonomy): domain Bacteria; phylum Bacillota; class Clostridia; order Oscillospirales; family CAG-382; genus Coliplasma. The sequence goes on from JAFYON010000102.1 coordinate 1,780, forward strand.
GATAAGATACAAAATGTATAAAAAGGAGTCCGAGCAATGCGATATATATTCGATAACGATCTTCACATACATTCGTATATCTCGCTCTGCTCAAAGGACGAAGCACAAACGCCCGAGGCTATTTTGGAATACGCCAAAGAAAACCGACTTAAAACCGTCGCTTTGACCGATCATTTCTGGGACGCTTCGGTTTCGGGCGCAAGCGGATTTTATCAGATACAAAATTTTGAATGGATATCAAGATCAAAGCCGCTCCCACAATGTGAAGGAATTGATTTTCTCTTCGGCTGCGAGGCGGATATCGATAAAGACCTCCGACTCGGAATGCCAAAGGAACGCTTCGATGATTTTGATTTCGTTGTAATGGCTCTCACGCATCTTCATATGGTTGGCTTTGCCATCTCTTCAGAGGATGCCGCCACTGCCGAGGGCCGTGCAAGAGTGTGGATCGAAAGATTCGAGCATTTTCTCAGCCTCGATCTTCCGTTCCATAAAATCGGATTGGCGCATCTCGCAACGCATTTGATTGCGAAGGGCAGGGAAATGTATCTAAGAATATTAGATCTTCTCCCCGAGGAAAAGCTGTACGAGCTTTTCGGAAAATGCGCTCAGCTCGGCATCGGCATCGAGCTTAATTCCGCAGATATGAGCTTTGCCGACGAAGAAGCCGACAGGGTTTTGAAAATGTTCAGGATCGCAAAAAAATGCGGTTGTAAATTCTATATGGGAAGCGATGCGCATCATCCCGACCGACTGAAGGCGGTAAAGCCTATCTTCGAGCGTGCGATCGATCTGCTCGAGCTTACCGAAGACGACAAATATCAACTTAAACGTATATAAACGGAGGAAATTATGGAAGGCTACAAAAGAGAGTTTATTCAGTTCCTGCAATCCGCAGGCGTTCTTAAATTCGGTGATTTCACCGCAAAAAGCGGCAGAAAGATCCCTTATTTCATCAACGCGGGTGAAATCAAAACCGGCGAACAGATCCAGAAATTAGGTGAATTTTACGCAAAAGCATATTTCGAAAAGATAGGTAACAAAAGAACCGTTCTCTACGGACCTGCATACAAGGGCATCTCTATCGCGGTTTCCGCCGCAGTAGCGTTGGCAAAGAACGGTCTCGACGTTCCCTTCTTCTTCAACCGCAAGGAAGCTAAGGATCACGGCGAGGGCGGCGTTTTCGTCGGCTACGTTCCCAAGGCAGGCGAGGAGATCGTTATCGTTGAAGACGTTATCACCGCAGGCACCGCTATCCGCGAAAGCATGGCAATTCTTTCCTCTGTTGAAGGCGCTCGCGTTGCCGCAACCTTCGTAATGGTTGACCGCAAGGAAAAGGGCAAGACCGAAAAATCCGCAATGGCAGAGGTAGGCGAGGAATTCGGATTCCCCGTATATTCCGTAGTTGACGTTTACGATATTATCGAATACCTCGAAGAGGACGAATCCAACAAGGAAAACGTTGAACGCATCAAAAACTATCTCGCTGTGAACGGAGCAAAGCAATGAGAAGCGTAATCGATATTCTCGATCTTTCGGTTTGCGAATTGGACGAGCTTATAAAAACCGCTTGCGATATGATCGAAAACCCCGAAAAATATTCGGATATCTGCCGCGGCAAAAAGCTTGCGACACTCTTTTTCGAGCCGTCGACAAGAACCCGTCTTTCCTTCGAGTCCGCAATGCTCGAATTGGGCGGCTCTGTAATCGGCTTTTCCGATGCGAAGAACACCTCTGCATCCAAGGGCGAAACCGTTGCGGATACAGCACGCGTGGTAAGCTGCTATGCGGATATCATCGCAATGCGCCACCCGTTGGAGGGAGCACCGCTCGTTGCATCTCTTAATGCAAGCATCCCCGTTATCAACGCGGGCGACGGCGGACACGCCCATCCCACCCAAACGCTCGCCGATCTTCTTACCATCCACCGCGAAAAGGGAAGATTCAACGATCTTACCGTCGGCTTTTGCGGCGATTTGAAGTACGGCAGACCCGTTCACTCGCTCATTCACGCCCTTTCAAGATATACCGGAATCAAGATCGTCCTTATCTCTCCGTCGGAGCTTGTTCTCCCCGAAAATATCAAGCATGACGTTATCGAAAAGCATAATATGCCCTACGTCGAAACCGATGATCTCGAATCGGTTCTTCCCGAATTGGATATTCTCTATATGACGAGAGTCCAGGGCGAAAGATTTGACGATCAGGATGAATACGAGCGTCTTAAGTCCCGTTATATCCTCAATGCCGAAAAAATGAAGAGCGCAAAATCCGATATGATCGTTCTCCATCCGCTCCCCAGAGTAGAGGAGATCTCCGTCGATATCGACAAGGATCCGAGAGCCTGCTACTTCAAGCAGGTTGCCAACGGCAAGATTATGCGCAAGGCTTTGATACTCAAGCTTTTGAGCGAAGCAAAGCTCGAGCACCCCGCAAGAAACGAAAATTATACCTATACCGCAACCAATCCTTGCACCCACAAGCGCTGCATCTCGCAGGTGGAACGCGGACTCGATTTTGCCGTGATCCAAAGCGGCGAAAGCAAGTGCTGTGCATATTGCGAATCGGTTATAAAAAATTAGTAAAATTGATGTTAAAATAAGGTCGATTTTTCATATTTTTGTAACGATGTGCCTTGACATAAAAATGGCGGTATGATATAATCAAAGCATAAATTTTACAGTTCTTTGCGACTGACGGAAAATTGTGGAGCACCACAAGGAAACAAAGAACTTTTAACGTTCCGAGTTGTTGATTTTACAGCTTGCGATTGCCGACCGTCTGGGCGCATTTGCTCCATGAGTAAGTGCGCCTTATTATATTTTTCAGGAGATAAAAAATGAAAAAAGTTGGAATAGTTATGGGTAGCGACAGCGACCTTCCCATTATCAAAAAAGCAACCGATATGTTAACAACTCTCGGCATCCCCTTTGAGGTCCACGTCTATTCCGCCCACCGCACACCCGAGCAAGCGCGTGACTTTTCTGTCAACGCCCGCAAAAACGGCTTCGGCGTGATCATCGCGGCGGCAGGCATGGCGGCTCATCTCGCAGGTGCCGTTGCGGCTAATACGACCTTGCCCGTTATCGGTATCCCTTGCAAGGGTCCCGTGCTTGACGGTATGGACGCTCTTCTTGCCACCGTTCAAATGCCCACCGGCATTCCAGTTGCCACCGTTGCGATCAACGGCGGTGCAAACGCGGCGTTGCTCGCGGCTCAGATCTTGGCGGTAGAGGATAAAGAACTTGCCGAAAAGCTCGATGCAAAGCGCGCAAGCGATGCTGCATCAGTTCTCGAAAAAGATGCAGAAATAATGACAAGATTATAAAAACCACTTAAATATAGGAGATTAACACCATGAAACTCGTTTATACCGGCAAAACCAAAGACGTATTCGCACTTGACAACGGCAACTACCTTCTTAAATTCAATGATGACTGCACCGGCAAGGACGGCGTGTTCGATCCCGGTGAAAATTCTGTCGGCCTCACCATCGACGGCGTTGGCGACGTAAACCTTCGTATGTCCATCTACTTTTTCGAAAAGGTTAATGAAGCAGGCATCAAGACCCACTACGTTAGCGCAGACCTCGCAAACA
>JAFYON010000103.1 GCA_017560145.1 Clostridia bacterium
AAATCAAATCGGTTTTTACTTTTTTATATGTTTTCACGGTTTTATCGACGGCTCTGTAGGCTAGCGCAGCTTTCCTCAAGTGCCGCAACACAAAAGAGAAGAAATTCTTATTTCCTCTTGACAATTATGACATTTCTCTTATAATATATATAAGGTAATGTATTTACTAAAAGGAGATTAGTTATGAAGAAACTCTTGCTTGTATTTTTGGTTATGGCAATGTGCGTTTCTCTTTGTGCGTGCTCGGCATCGATAGAGAAAGAAAAGTTGGTTGGCATTTGGTCCTTGGAGGACGGCACCAACGTAATCAGCATCACCTTCAATGACAACAACAAATTCCAATGTGAATATAACGGCGCAAAGGGCGAAGGCTCCTATGGTCTCTTCGGCGGCGACGTATATTTGAACTTTACAAGCGCTAACCCCTTCGGCGCAGAAGCTCGCAGTGTATTCACCTATAACGGCGAATCCATCACTCTCGACAGCATTTCTTTGGAAAAGTCCTCTATCGACAAGGATCATCTCGTCGGCATCTGGTCCGCTGACAAGGATTCTGTGAACTACAGCTTCACCTTCACCCGTGACGGCAAGTTCACCTGCAAGATCACGGAAGCTAACGGCAAGGCAAAGAATCTTAGCGGCTCCTTTGAAATCAAGGCTGTTGACAACGCAGTTAACTTGAAGTACTCCAGCACCAAGTCCAACCCCTTCAAGTCCACCAGCTTCAGCTATGACGACGGCAATCTCATTATCGACGAGGTTACCTTTGTTAAAAAGTAATTAACGCAAATTTAAGCAGAGTGCAAACGCGCTCTGCTTTTTGTTTGCCCTCTCTTGAAAATCAAAAACCTATGTGCTATAATAGGCGCGTAGCTTACGCAAAGGAGGCGTTTATTATGAGAACGCTCGTTATTTTGGCAGACGGGATGAGACCCGATGCTTTGGAAAATATTGCAAAGGCAAGAGAATTTATGGGGAAATGCCGCTATACCTTAAACGGCGTTACGGTTATGCCCTCGGTTACGCTTCCTTGCCACATGTCACTGTTTCACAGCGTTGATCCGCTTCGCCACGGCACCACGACGAACGTTTATGCGCCGCAGGTACGTCCGATAAACGGTCTTTGCGAAACGCTTTTGGCAAACGGCAAAAAGAGCGCGTTTTTCTATAACTGGGAGGAATTGCGCGATCTTGCAAGACCGAACTCGCTCACAAAATCCTATTTCGTAAAGGGAAGGGATATCGGATACGAGACGGCGGGTAGGATCGTCACCGACGAGGCAATAAAGTATTTAAACGAAAATTACGTTGATTTTTCTTTCTTATATATGGGTTATCCCGATGCGGCAGGTCACGGCTTCGGCTGGATGGGCGAGGAATATATGAAATCGCTCGAAAGCTGCTTTGACAATATGGACCGCATTATCAACGCACTTCCCGAGGATTACACCGTTATCATCACCGCAGATCACGGCGGACACGGCAGAACTCACGGCACCGATATGCCCGAGGATATGACGATTCCCGTTTTCGTTTACGGCAAGGGTATCGAGGCGGGCGAAACGCTCGGCAACGTCAGCATCAAGGATATCGCGCCTACGGTCGTAAAGCTTTTGGGTGTCGAGCCCGATGCCGAATGGGAAGGTAAGAGCTTTCTTTAAAAAATAAAAAATTAAATAAACAAGGAGAAAAATATGAAAAGAATCATCGCATTTACCCTTACTCTTTTGCTTGTATTTGCGCTTGTTGCTTGCGGTGGAGAAGAAACAGAAGGCACAGAATCCTTGACCGCTTCCGAATCCTCCAAGCAGGAAGAATCCAAGACCGAATCTACAAACGCTACCGAAGATTCCTCTGCAGCTGCAGAAGACTCCTCTGTTGCAGATACCGAATCCTCTGCTGCTGACGAAGAAAGCAGCGAAGCAGACGTAAGCGCTGATGAAAGTCAGCCCGACGAAAGCCAGCCCGAGGAAAGCCAACCCGAGGAAAGTCAACCCGAGGAAAAGGCTCCCGACTTTATCGCAAGCTTCGTTTCCTTCGGCAAGGTTGATACCAAAGTAAGCGCTACCTCGCAGAACGCGCTCCGTCTTACCGGTATCGACGTTGAGCCCGCCTTCGGCTCGATCGTGCTTTACACACCCGAATACGGCAAGCTCGAGAAGGAAGAGGTTTCCGACTTTGCGGTTGCTATCTTCACCTACAGCCACGACGTATTTGAATATCTTTTGACAAGCTTTTCCGAAGCAGGTAAGTCAGGCTCCTTTGAAGCTCCCGAAGACGGCTTTGCGGTTGCGATCCACAAGTCTCAGAACGAATATATCAGCCGCGTAAAGGCGCTTGATAACAAGACCCCCATCTTCCCCCACGGTATTCACCTTTACACCGGTGCCGATTACGAAATCGACAAGGTCAAGACTGCTCCCACCATCGACGGCGTGTTCAACAAGTCCGAATGGAAGGACTACCTCATCGAAAAGGTTGATTCCTCCAACCACAACTGGTCCTACGCTCAATTTGAAACCAACAACTACTATGCAACCGCTTCCTACTACGTTGCATACGACGACACCTATCTCTATCTCTGCGTTGTAGTTGACTCGCCTTATCACTATTGCCCCATCACCTCGGCTAACCCCGGCGATATGTGGCAGTACGAATGCATTCAGGCAAAGATCAGCTCCGAAAGCCCCGCAGGCGACTATATTTTCGAAAACTTTGACCGTGTAACCAACAAGACCGCAGAAAACGACGGCGTTATCCGTAACTTCGGCTTTGCAGCTACCGATAGCGGCGAAACCGCATATTACCAAAGCGGCACCTCTTACGAGGACTTCAACGGTCAGGTCGCTTGCACCCGTGACGATGCAAACGCAGTTACCGTTTACGAGGTTGCAATTCCCTTTGCTTCCATCGGCGTTACCCCCGAAAAGGGCGCTGAGATCGGCTTTACCTTCTCGATCAACTCCACCAACGAGGTTGACAACGTTTGGAAGAACATCACCTACCGCAACGGCGGCGGTATCATCGGCAGAAACGACTGGACCAAGATCCCCGTTGTAACTCTCGACTGATTTTAATACAACAAAAACGGCGCTTCCTTTTAAAGGAAGCGCCTTTTTTGTTTCTTGACAATATGCTCAAAAAAGTTTATAATTAGTTCATACTTTAATAAAGGAGAATAAAAATGAAAAAGTTATTTGCATTACTTATTTCCGCGTTCCTTTTAGTTGCTCTTTTTGCAATTCCCGCTTCCGCCGAGGATGAAGCTATATTCTGGGTTACCCACTATAATGACGGTAGCGTAGAAGGCGCAGGCAGTATTTTCACCGACGCTGATGCTGCAGGCGCTTGGTGGCACCACGTTGCATTTGCTCCCGTTGAAGGCAAAGACAACGTTTACGAAATCGTTGAAATCTGCTATGGCGACGGCAACGCTTATGCACTCTCGATTCCCGAGGGCGGCTTTGTTTATGCTATCAACACCGGTAACAACTGGCCCAAGCTTTTCGCGGATAACGGCGCAACCGGCGACGGCTCTACCGGTCTTTGGTTCGACGACGCAGACCACGCAGCAATGCCCGACTATACCAGTGATTCTTGCGCTGCCGCTTTTGCCGAAATCTACGGCTGGACAACCGGCTTGACCATTAAGATCAGTGGGCTCAATCTTGCAGAAAAAGAAATTCCCACCACTACGTCCGATCTCGGCTGGTATGAAGATGATTACGTTTGTACCGCTACCTTCGCACCCTATGACGGCGAAGACGAAACCGAAGATCCTGCTACCTCCGAAGGTGAAACCGGTTCTGACGATACCTCTGAAGATGCAACCGTTTCCGAGGATAATGCAACCTCCGAGGGCGAAGCTGTTTCCGAAAACGACGCAGCATCCGAAAACGATGCAGTATCCGAAGGCGAAGCCGCTTCCGTTGACGAAGCTGCTTCCGAAGAAGCAAGCGAGCCTGCTGACGAAGCAGAAGGCGGTCTTTCCACAGGTGCACTTATCGCGATCATCGCTGCGAGTGTCGTTGTTGTCGGCGTTATCGTTCTTGTAGTCGTTAAGTCCAAGAAATAAAGATATTAAGTATAGGTTTATAATATGAAAAAAGCGGTTTTGATATTGCTCTGCCTTGCAATGCTTCTTTCCTGCCTGCCAATTTCGGTTGCTGCGGCAGAAACGAAGTTCACTTATAAAAAGGGAGCAAACGACGTTTCCGAATCCTATAAAAAATCCATCTATTACGAAAAGCTTTCGAACGTTGTACTTACGGGCGACGGACGTCACGACGTTCTTGCGGTTGCACTTTCTCAGCTTGGCTATCAGGAAAGCGGCACCGAAAACGATTTCGACGGCAAGCCCAGCGGCTCGAGCAGTAACTTTACCGAATATAACTACAATATGGGTGACTTTGGTGTAGGCTACGGCGGCGGAAGCTATGCTTGGTGCGCCTCCTTCGTTGCTTGGTGTCTTCTCCAATCGGGATGCACCACCCAGAACAAAATGTCCGACTGGTGCCGTAAGCACACCGACGACAAAAACTACATCTGGCGCGAGGTTGGTTGTCCTGCCTGGGCAAACTCGCTTCGCACCCACGGATATTGGCAGTATTCCAAGTATAACGGAAACGACTACGTCCCTCAAAGCGGCGATTTGATATTCTTCTCCTGGGACGGCGCAAAGCATTCCGAGGACCATATCGGTATCGTTGTGTACAGCGACGGCTCGACCGTTTATACCGTTGAAGGCAACACCGCGGATGCAACCGGCTTGCAGACCGACGGCGGCGGTGTTTACTTCAAGAGCTATCCCATTACAAGCTCCTATATCAGCGGTTACGGTGTTTTGCCTTACAAGACCGTAAGCGGCGGCGAGGTTGACTACAGCACCAAGAATCCTACCGGCGGTACTTATATCACCGACCGCGCTACTGCCGTTTATTTCACCTCCAATTTCAGCGAGGTTCGCGTTACAATGCCCCGTTACACCGTTTTCACCGTTCTCCGCAAGGTTGACGGCGGATTCCGCGTTTCCTATAAAAACGCAAGCGGCACTACCGTAAACGGCTATATCAAGGACGTGCTCAGAGTTTTCCTTCCCATTAACTACGGCGTCCTTTTGCCGCGCGGCGACGTTGACCGCAACGGCGAAATCGATGCGTTCGACTATATCCGCGTTAAGCGCTCGATTCTTAAATCGCTTGAATTTACCGAGGACGAAACTGTCATTTCCGATATCAACGACGACCTTACCGTAAATCAGTTCGACTATATCCTTATCAAGCGCCACGTTTTAAAGACCTATACGATCGAAAACTAAATGATGTAAAAGGACCTGTCAAGCGCAGGTCCTTTACTATTGACTTATTGTTAATTTACGTTTATAATTAAATCGTATAACAATGGAGAAGATATGTAATGAATCAGCTTTATTTTGACCACGCCGCAACGACGGTTGTGCTTGAAAGCGCAAGAAAAGCGGCAATCGAAGCCTTTGACGTGTACGGTAACCCTTCCTCGGTGCATTCAACGGGCATCGCGGCAAAAAAAATAATAGATAACGCGCGCAAGGCAGTCGCCGCTTCGCTTTACTGCAAGCCCGAGGAGATCATTTTCACAAGTGGCGGAAGCGAAAGCAACAATCAGGCGATATACGGCTTGGCGAAATTACGCGCAAGAAGATCAAAGCGCATAATCACCACCGACAGCGAGCATCCCTCGGTTGCAAACCCCGTTAATTCGCTTGCCGAATCGGGATTTGAGGTTGTCCGCATAAGCACAAAAGGCGGCAGACTCGATTTGCAGCAGCTCGAAAGGGAGCTTGAATCGGGCGCGGCGTTTGTAAGCGTTATGCTCGTCAACAACGAAACCGGTGCGATCTATGATATCGAGAGCGTTAAGCGCGCTATCGACAAAAGCGGCTGCGGCGCATTGCTCCATTGCGATGCGGTACAGGGCTTTTTAAAAACCGATATGCGAATTATTTCGAAATGTTGCGATCTTGCAAGTATTTCCGCGCATAAAATCGGCGGAATGAAGGGCGTCGGCGCGCTATACTGCAAGCAAGGCATTATCAAAAACCTTGCCCCCTTTATACGCGGCGGCGGTCAGGAAAACGGATTGCGCTCGGGTACCGAAAACGTTATCGGTATAGCCGCTTTTGCAGCGGCGTGTGCGGAATACCCCAAGCATAGGGACGAAATTTCAAGCGTTTATAATTATGCAATAGAGCTGATAAAGCAAAGTGATATCGATTTTACCATCAACCTTCCCGAAAAAAGAGTCGAAACCATTCTTTCTCTTTCGGTAAGCGGAGTAAAAAGCGAGGTCGTGCTTAATTGCTTGGTGCTTCACGATATATGTATATCGGCAGGAAGCGCTTGCTCGGCACGAAAGGGAAGAAGCGGAACGCTTGAAGCGTTTGGGCTTTCAAAGGAGCTTGCGGACGGAACCGTGCGAATCAGCTTCGGTGTCGGCAACACGAAGGAGCAAGTCGAATTCCTTGTTGAAAAGCTTGTTGAAGCAATCAAAAGACTTAAAAAATAACCTATCCTTTTTAATCGAAAGGCAAACAATATGAAAGAAGTAATACTTGTTAAATACGGCGAGATCGTTCTTAAGGGACTTAACCGCTCGTTCTTTAATTCAAAGCTCGAAAGCCGCGTAAGACGTGCGCTTAAAAGCGTTCAGGGCGAATTTTATTTCGATTACGCGCAATCCACGCTTTGTCTTACCCCCTCGGACGATGCCGACGTCGACCTTGCTTACGAAAAGGTTAAAAAGGTTTTCGGTATCGCAACCGTTTGCCGCGGTATCGCGTGCGAAAAGGATATGGACGACATCGCAAAGCATCTTGCCGAAAACGTTAACGAGCTTTTGGGCGATGCAAAGACCTTTAAGTGCGAGGCGAAGCGAAGCGACAAGAAATTCGCGCTAAAATCACCCGAAATTTGTGCCTTCTGCGGCGGCATCGTGCTTGAAAACCGCCCCGATATGAAGGTTGACGTTATGAGCCCCGATCGCGTTATCACCATTGAGATCCGCGACCGTCAGGCGTTTATTCACGGCAACGGAGAAAAGGGTGCAGGCGGTGTTCCCGTCGGCTCGTCGGGCAGAGCAATGCTTATGCTTTCGGGCGGTATCGACAGTCCCGTTGCAGGCCACATGATCGCAAAGCGCGGCGCGGCTATCGATGCGGTTTATTTCGAAACTCCCCCTTACACGGGCGAAGCGGCAGCTGAAAAGGTGCGCACGCTTGCCGAAAAGCTTACCGAATATTGCGGCGAGATCTATTTGCACTCCATCTCGCTTACCGAAATTCAGGAAACTCTCGTTTCCACCTGCAAGGAAAAGCTCTTCACCCTGCTTTTGCGCAGATTTATGGTACGTTGCGCCTCGAAGCTCGGTGAAAAATACGGAGCAGGCTGTATTATCACGGGCGAAAGCCTCGGTCAGGTCGCAAGCCAGACGATGCAGTCGATTGCGGTTACCGATGCGGTTGCAACGCTGCCCATACTCCGTCCCTGCATCGGCTTGGACAAGGACGAGATCGTTGTCCGCGCAAGAGAAATAGGCACGTTTGAAACCTCGATACTTCCTTACGAGGATTGTTGTACCGTATTCACTCCGAAGCACCCCGACACACGCCCCGATATGGCTGAAATTCTTGAAGAAGAAGCAAAATTGGACGTCGATGCGCTTGTTGAACGCGCAATGGCGACCGATCATTACGAAAGGTTGGGTTGATCTATGAAGCGTCTTATAACCTTATTGCAGAAGCAAAATAAAAAAATTGCCGTTGCGGAATCCTGCACGGGCGGCTTGATCACCAAAATGCTGACCGACGTTTCGGGCGCAAGCTCGGTGTTCGGCTACGGCGTTACCGCTTACGCCAACGAAGCAAAGCAAAAGCTTTTGGGCGTTAAGGAAGAAACGCTCAACACTTTCGGCGCGGTTTCGGAAAACACCGTGCGCGAAATGGCTTTGGGCGTGCTTGAATTGGCAGAAGCGGATATTTCTATTGCCATTTCGGGTATTGCAGGCCCCAATAACGACGGAAGCACAAAGCCCGTCGGCACGGTTTGCATTGCCGTTGCAACGGCCGAAAAATGCTATGCAACGACCTTTGTTTTTGCAGGCAAGCGCGGCGAAATAAGACGCAGAGCGGCAAAAATGGCACTTAATATGGCTTACGACGAGCTTAAGACCGACAAGACCGCAAAGCCCGAAAAGATTACAAGAAAAGAAAAGCGCACCGCCAAAAAAGAGAAGAAAACCGAAAAGAAGGCTTTGAAATCCTTGAAAAGACAGAGCAAAAAGGATAAATAATGGAAATATCTACGACGAAAAAATTTTTATGCATACTTTTGGTGCTCTTCGCCGTTATGTCGGTTGCCGCATGTGAAAGCTCGATTTCCGAGCAAAGCGGAAGCGCTTCGGAGGATACCGTTCCCGAAAGCGTAACGCAGGCGCAGGCACTGATAAAGGAAGGCAAATATTACGAAGCGTATGCAGCTCTTTACGCCGACAAGGATAATGAGGACGCAAAAGCTTTGCTCGATAAGTTTTTGGTCGTTCCCACCGTTACCGAAGGTAGGAGCTATACCGAATACAATTATACGCGTGAGGTTGAATATAACGAGTACGGCGACAAGATCTCGGTTACGACCGTAAATCCGCTTATCAAGGGTAACGAGGACGGTACCGTAACTAAATACGAATACGTTTACGACGGAAACGGAAATATAACCAAATCGGTTATGACCATCGACAATTACGATTCGCAGACGGTTATTGAATATGAATACGATTCCAAGAACAACCCTATCAAGATAATCGAAGGCTGGAAAACCACCGAAAACGTTTACGATGAAAACGGCAACGTTATAAAGGAAATCGCAACCGACGGCTTTGGCAACATTCAAATAAGCGAATTTACCTACGACGATAAGGGCAACCGGCTCTCGATTAAAAGCTTTGCCGACGGCGAAGAATGGGAATCGAAGGAATTTTCCTATGAATACAACGATAAAGGCGATATTATAAAAATTGCCTTGACAAATAATATTCGTCCCGAATCCTCTTATGATACCGTTTACGACTGCAACTATGACGAAAACGGCAGAATTATCAAAAAGGTCACGTCGGTCAGCGGTCAGATA
>JAFYON010000104.1 GCA_017560145.1 Clostridia bacterium
GGAAATTACGTCGGCATTGTTCGGAAAAACCAAACAGGAGAGCCTTGACGCGGCGGAAGCGCTGTATGATGAACAGCAGGCGCTGAAAGGCGTTGGCAAGGCGGCAGACTCGACGAAAAAGAAGCTTCTGTCGTTTGATGAAATCAATCAATTGACGAAGGACAGCGCGGAGAGCGCCACGGAAAGCTCCGGCAAGCCGGATTTCGATGCGTTGCGCGAGGATTGGCTTGGCAATTATCTCGCCGGGATCGAAGACAAGGTCACGGCGGGGCTTCTTCTCGGCGGTGTGGCACTTATCGCGTTTGGTGCAGGCATGAAAAAGCTGGGGCTGGTGTTGGCTGGCATAGGACTGATAAAGACCGGCTTTACTTATGGCGAAGAAAATGGCGTTATAGGGAATTGGGCGCAAGCGCTCGGGCTGGATACTGCAGAGCGGTTTATCACGGAGGCGTTGTTGATTGCCGGTTTTGCCGCGCTTATTTTGGGCATTATATTAAATAATGTCGGCTTGATCTTAACGGCGGCGGTCAGTATAGGAGCCGCGATCACTTACGGCGAATCAAGTGGCGCGCTGGATGAATGGGGCGCGGCGCTCGGGCTGGATAAAGATATAAGAAATTATATCGAGCAGGCGCTTATAATCGCCGGAATAGCGTCGATGATTGTGGGAATTATCACGGGGCATCCGTTGCTGATTTTGACGGCGGCGGCGAGCATAGGCGCGGCGTATATATATGGCGAAAAGTCGGGAATCCTTGACCAATGGGCGGATGCTTTAGGGCTTGATAAGGTCACGATGTACATTGAAGCGGCGGTGACTCTTGCCGCGATTGCCTTTGTCGCAATAGGTGTCGTTTTGCAACAGCTTTGGCTGGTGGTTTTTGGCTTTATCATTCTGGCGGGTGTCGCACTGGTCGGGAGCATGGATCAAGAGACGCTGGAGAATTGGTGGGAAGTTCTCAAGCTCACGCGCGTAGAGGAATGGACGGGCGTGGCGATGGAATTGGCTGGTATCTTCTTTGTCGTTATGGGTGCGATATTGGTCAATTTTACAATGCTATTTTTAGGAATTGGGCTTATAGGTTACGGAGGAATTGTTCTAACTACGGGAGAAGGAACGTATGCCGATTGGGTCGAGGCATTAGGATTAGATCGCGTTAACGAATATATTAAATCCGCATTGATGCTGGCGGGATATGCGTTTATAGCAATCGGTGCGGCGAGTCTAAATCCGGTGCTGGTCTTGCTGGGTCTTGGCTTGATGGGCGCGGCGGCGATTGCCAGCACGGGTAGCAAAACGAGCAGTAAACCGAAAAGCTGGGCGTTTGTCGATATTCAACCGAAGACAGAGGCTGACCGAGCCAAATCAAATGCAGAGGATATATATAAACAAGCGGCAAGCGTTGGCAATGTTATTACTTTTAACGGCGCTGAAATCGAAACCCCGGAAATCGCGACCGGTGCCGTTACACCGGCGACAGAGGCTTTTTCCGGACAAGCGGCGGCTGAAGATATGTATGCAAAAGCGTTGGAAATCTATGATCGTGTGCATTCTAACGATCAAAAAACCGTTGTTCTTGAGGTCGACGGTCATGAGTTCGGAAGCTTGGTCGTGGACGCCTACAACACCGAAAGTCAGCGCGTCGGCGTGGCGCTGGATTAAGGAGGTGCGAAATGATAAGTTATCCCATTACGATGGATGGCGTGACCTATAGTACGATTCACGTGGTGTCCCTTAAGCGAAATTTCACCGTTCTTGACGGGGAAAACGCGGGACGTGTTCAGTCGGGCGGAATGTTACGCGACGTCATAGGCACATTTTACAATTATTCGATGGAGATTGACCCGGATGCGGCGTCCAGAGCAGACTATGACGCGTTTTTCGAGGCGATCTCCGCGCCGGTGGACTCGCATGTCATAGAAGTTCCGTATGCGCAGACGACGCTGGTGTTTGACGCCTATGTCACGCAGGGCGGAGATGATTTGACGTTGATGGAAGACAACGCCAATCGCTGGGAAAATCTCACGTTTAATTTTATCGCGATGGAACCGCAGAGGTACGCCGAATGAGATACACTTTGGTTTTAGGCGAGAAGCCTCTATATTTTGAGATCACAAAACAACCGGAGAATGTTTATGCGTCGTCGGGATCGTCTGTCAGCATTACGGTCGAAGCAACCGGTGAGGGGCTGACTTATCAATGGTGGTATCTCAATCCGGGCGAAACCACGTGGAAGGAGTCAACGACCGGCGCGACAGACACCTACACTGTAACCATCAATTCCCCGCGTAATGGCAGACAAGTCTACGTCGTAATTACCGACGCACACGGCGACACGTTGACGTCCGGAATAGCAACGATGGCGTATCCGTCTGCGGCTCCGGCGTTTACGTTTGTTGAGCAACCGAAGAATTTTCACGGGCAGGTTGGCAAGACTGCATCGTTTTCGGTTTCCGTGTCCGGCGAAAATCTTTCTTATCAATGGCAGACATATAACGGCTCCGCGTGGGTTGACATCTCCGGAGCAACGGCAACGACATATTCTGTGGAGATCGTCGCAGGTAGCGACGGCGCAAAATACCGTTGTATGATTTCCGACGGAGAGGATTCGGTTGCAAGTACCGAGGCGATTATTATGATCGTCGAGCCGGTGCCGTATTTTGAGTTTGGCGTTGCACGGTATAAAGTCGGCACGATGGCTCTCTATACTGCGGTCGACGTGGTCGGCTCGCAGTTGTCGATTGATGAGATGGAAATCGTCGTAAATATCGCCGCAGACGAGGCTTTTCTGCTGGAGTCGGTATCTTATGGCACGCCTGCATGGATCGTCGACAGCGCCAACAATATTTACGCAAAAATCTATTTTAAGAGCGCGGAGAGGCTGGGGAAAACCGCGTATAAATTAAAGCTGATGTCCGCAGTCGGTTTTCTCGATAAAATAAAACACATGGGCGGCGTTTACGCGCAGACCACGGCGGGAAATCTTATCGCGGAGCTGATCGGAAATAAGTTCACTTATTCCGTCGATCCGGTGGTTTCTTCCGCAATAGTTAACGGATGGCTTCCGATCGACAGTGCGAGAAATAATCTTCATCGCCTTATGTTTGCGTTGGGTATTAGCCTGCGGAAAGATGTCAACGGAGATATCGTCTTTATGTTTTTAACCGATTCCGCCGGGACGTCAGTTCCGCAGGAGCGCATATTCACAGGGGCGCGGGTGAAGATGGATTCCCCGGTCACGGCGGTCGAAGTCGTGGAACATTCGTTTAATGCCTATTCGGGCGTTGCCGAAGCGACATTGTTTGACAATTCCGACCGTGACGTGGCGTCTAACCTGCTGATCGAATTTGGTGCGCCGTATTTTGGCTTGCGGGCAAGCGGACTGACAATTGTATCGTCCGGAGTGAACTATGCTGTGGTCAGCGGGCAGGGCGTGCTATATGGCAAGCCCTATGACCACGAGACGCGGATCGTGCGCAAGGAAGTGCAGAATGTAGCAGGCGAAGAGAACATTAAACGTATCGGCACGGATGATGGCTTGATCAACGCACTTAATTCCGAGAATGTGGCAACACGGACGTTGGCATATTATTCGCAGAAAAAAACAACCGAAATGGCAATAAGGGCGCTGACGGAGACACCGGGGGATATGATATCGTGTACGGATGCTCACGGCGCGGCTGTCAAGGGGTTAATCACGAAGTCAAATGTTCGGTTGTCTACGTTCCCAAAGGCGCGATTGACGGTGGTCGAAGGCTATACTCCGACAGGGCAGGGAAATTTCTTCTCGCATCGGATTTTGGTCACGGAGAGCGGCACGGTCACGATTCCGGCGGGCGTGACACATATTCGGCTGATTCTTGGCGGCGGCGGCTCGGGAGGATCGGGAGGATATAAGGGCGCTGATGGTAAAATCGCAAAGCGTTATCAAAAAGCGTCGTATTGGTATGAATACGGATATGGCGTTGATGGACAACAGGTTGCCGCAAGTGGTGGCGCAGGCGGCGCGCCCGGCACGTCCGGAAAAATCTATGTTGCAGATATAGATGTGACCAATGGCGAGGTTATGACTTTTTCGCTGGGAAGCGGCGGCGCGGGTGGCACTGCGCAAGGCGGGGCTGGCTCTGCCGGAACGGATTCCAGCGTTACGTCGACGAGCATAACGGCATCTTCTGCCGACGGTGAAGTGACGCATGGCTACACCGATCCATTGACCGGAGATGTTTTCTCTGCGGATGGTGCCGTTGGGATTCCCGGTGGTGCAGGAGGTTTGGCGTCAGTTGCGCGAAATGCAACCGTGACATTGCCGGTGGTTATAACCGGTCAAAACGGAGAGGTTGGAGGAAGTTCTGTCGGCGGCTCCGGAGGTGCCGGAGGCAATGGAGCCGACGGAACGTTTTCGATCTCGCATCTGGGATGGGCGGTCGACGGCGGCGGTGGTGGCGGCGCGGCATATGGTGCCGATGGCGCGCCGGGTGCCGATGGATACGGGCAAGAGACACCGTATGAGCCGGAGCCGGGAGACGATTACGAATATCCGTATATAACCGAAATTTATGCCGGTCGCGGAGGCAATGGAGCTAATGCGGGTGCGCCTGCGGCGGTCAATTATGGTTGTGGAGGCAATGGCGGTAATGGCGGTGGCGGCGGGGGTAACGGCGGCGGTCTTGCATATATGGACAGAAACGTTAATCCACCGCATAATCCGTGGCAGGGTGGTGGTTATCTTGGCGGAAACGGTGTCGGCGGTGCTGGCTCCGCTGGAGGTGCAGGCGGCGGCGGTTACGCGATCATATATTATAATTAAGCAAGGAGGATAAGCAGGCAATGGACATCTATCGTAGTCAATACACGGCGGCGCAGATCGAAGCAAGCATCGGAAAATCACCGCGCATAAACACGACCACGGGCGAGTGGGAGATATGGGACATTTCTTCCGGAAAGTATGTTGGCACAGGCGTTGTCAATGTGACAAAAGATTATGTTGACGACCATTATGTGACGGCTGGTCAGCTTGACGGCTCCGATTTAGGAGAAAGAGCCACAGCGGAAGGAGCAGGAGTTACCGCGAGTGGAGAGTATTCTCACGCTGAAGGCATTGAAACGGTTGCGAGTGGAAGCGGCGCTCATGCAGAAGGGATGGGATGTTATGCGGATAATGATTTTGCTCACGCCGAAGGACAAGATACATCAGCGGATGGATTTACTTCGCATTCGGAAGGATGTCAAACGACAGCATCCGGAAGTTCGGCTCATGCAGAAGGTTACCATACGGTAGCGTCCGGGGATTATTCTCACGCGGGAGGAATCGACACAATTGCCAATCATCGGAGCCAGAATGTATTTGGCGAGTTTAATGTCGAAGACTCAAGCGTGGCGGAGTCCACCGATAAAGGCAATTATATTGAGATAGTCGGTAATGGGGATTATAATAATCGCAGTAATGCGCGAACGCTTGATTGGGGCGGTAATGAAGTCATATCCGGAAAACTTACGGTTGGCGCGGCTCCTGCTAATGATATGGATGTTACGACGAAAAAATATGTCGATGACGCAATCGCCGCGATCCGCACGGCGCTTGGGATATAAGGAGGTTTTGAAATGAAAGAAAAAATCGTCGAAAAGCTGTTGACAGTCAAATCAATCGTCACGTTTATTCTTATCGGCGTGACGGCATATCTTGCGATCGTCAGTCGGGTTGAAATCTCCCCGGAGTTTTTCGCGTCTGTCGTCACGGCGGTAATTACGTATTATTTCACGAGGAAGGAGTCAGCGGGCGATGACAAGTAATGATGTCCTTGAGATGTATTTTTCGCCGGTCATCCCGTCACCGGATGATCCGCGAGACCATCGTGTAGGTGCTCGCATTGATATTCCGGAAGAGTTCCCGGAGGAGTTTGCCGTATGGCAACCGCCGGTTGAAGATCAAGGGCAGGTTGGTAACTGCGTGGCGCAGTCGATCGCGAATATTTATGAGACGTGGGACAACCGCGAGGGAGCGCCGCATCGGGATTTTTCCGTCGGGTATATCTACGGGACGAGCGACAGCTATGGAATGGTGCCGCGTGAGGCGTGCGCCGCCGCAATAAAAGAAGGCGATGTTTTACGTGAAACATGGGAGTGCCTTGCAGAAAATCCGGAATGTTACGAAGAACGGCAGACCGTTCCGGAGGCGATAAAGCGTACTGCTCGGAAGTTCGACGAATACGTCCGCATTTATTCCCTTGCGGAGCTTAAATCTTTTCTTGTTCAGTATCGCGTTCCGGTTTTAATTATTGCAAAGGGTGCCGATTATGCTTGGTACGCCAGCGGCGGCTATCACGCTACCGCGTGTTATGGCTGGGATAAAAATAATATGCTGTTGTACACAAACAGCTGGGGCACGGGCGGAGCGTTTGGGGATGGAAAAGGCAAAATGGAGTTTTCAAAACTAACGGAGGCATGGGGGCTGATACCGATGACAAAAAAGCGGTTTACAGACATTGAGGGCAGATGGTCGGAAAAAGATATTTTGGCACTTGCCGATAAGGGCATCGTCAACGGATATCCCAATGGCACTATTCTGCCGTTAAAAAACATCACGCGCGAGGAAGTTTTCGTGACGATCAACCGCGCTGTCGAATATCTTGAGGCAACGAAAAAATGAGGGGTATCGAGTTCTTGATCCCGGAAGCGCAGGAGGCGGCGGATGAGTTTTCTGCCAGATGCTGGGAGAACAATCTGGACGTCAAGATTACGGACACGTTGAGGTCGGAGGCAGAGCAGAACGCCTTATATGCGCAGGGGAGAACAATGCCCGGAGAGATCGTGACGAGTTGTCGGTATCCGAGGTCGCTACATAATTGGGGCGTTGCATTTGACTTCTGCCGCAACGAACGCGGTCGCGAGTACGACGACGGTGACGGCTTCTTTGAGAGGTGTGGCGCTATTGCGGAGTCGTTAGGGCTGGTGTGGGGCGGAAACTTCAAAAAGCCGGATCGACCGCATATTCAGCTGGCGAAATACTCGGAAGATAAGACCGCCGCATGGCTGATCGAGACTTACGAGCGCCCGGCGCTGTTTATGGCGGAGCGGCGTTTCTCCGCGCTGGCGATCACGCCCGAGCTGGCAATGGAGATCGTCCTTGCCGGGATTCATCGGCTGGCGTCGGAGCCTGCGGACGAATGGGCAGAAAATGCAATGTTGTGGGCATATAAAAACCAGATTTATAAAGGGGATAAAACAGGCAATCTTATGCCGAAAAAACCGGTCACGCGCGAGGAATTGGCACAGGCTCTAATGAATTACAGGGGGGCTTTTGAAAATGATAAGCAATGAAGATTTTGCCCAGCTCGAGAAGATTTTTATCACGCGCAAAGAATGCGACGGAAATCAAGATGCCATCTATAAAAAGCTCAATTCAATCGATGTTCGCTCGGCAGTGCTTGAAAATCAGCAGAAAATAAATAACTGGTTGACTGTCACTATCGTCGGTGGTATAATAGCTTTGTTGATCAAAGTTTTCGTCGGAGGTTAAAGAGTTTTTATGCCGGATTGCAACGCGTGTAAGGCGTCACGCAAAGATAAAAATGCGGAGCCGGTACCGTTCGTCGCGCACGAGGCGGAAGCGGCTCGCTTGCATGACATTATCAGCAAGCTATGGGTCTTTATGATTATATTGATCGCGCTTCTGGTCGGGTCAAACATCGCGTGGCTTATTCATGACCGTCAGTATGAGGTCGTGGTGACGAGGGAGATCGAGGCGGAGCAGACTGCCGAGGGTGGCGGGAATAATGTGCTGGTAGGCGGAGATTATTATGGCGACGAAGCAGAAAGTTCGCATTAAAATTACAAAAAAGCGCGTCAAGAAAACCGGCGGAAACACCGGGTATAAAAAATGCCCAAATTGCGGCGGCGATGGTCGCGTCAAAGTCCGCAAAAAATGAAAAAGCCGCCGGATTACGGGAACATTGATGTGTCGGCGCGCATTGATGATCGCATTCATAGCGAAAGAAATCGTAAGATTTTAAAGCGCCGGTTTATTGATGGCATCCGTTTCGAGCCGTTGGGCGAGGAGTTCGGGCTGTCAACCACGCAGGTCAAACGCATCGTGTTGCGCGATGCAAAAATCATATTCAAATAGCCCATATTCATTTTTTCTTCTCATAATAGGTTTCCGCCGAAGAGCCGCGAGTATATCTCGCGGCTTTTCGGTTTTTTCTGGCGATTGGCGGCGATGACACTAAAATGATATAAAAGAGGATCGAAAGCGGCACGTTTGCGTTATTGTGAACGTGCCGCTCTTTTTTTATGCTTAATTTATGAAGAAATTGGTTATAAAAATGCTCGTTTTGGGCATATCTATGGAGCAAATCTTTGAGTTTATCGCGGATTTTAATGAAAGGAGCGAAGACGAAAAGCGCGAGTTCGTTCGCGCCGCATCGATGTTGCTGGACTGATGTTTATTCGATTTAATCCCAATCCGGCGGGGAGAAACGTCGGTGATTGCGCTGTCCGGGCAGTGGCAAAGGCGCTGGGAATAAGCTGGGAGGAAGCTTTCGAAAAAATTACTGACGCCGCTTTTCGGATGGCGGATATGCCATCAGCGGACAGTGTGTGGGGTGCAGTTTTAAGATCGCAAGGCTTTTACCGGTATGCCATCCCGAATACGTGTCCGGACTGTTACACAGCAGAGGATTTCGCACGGGATCATCCGCGCGGCGTGTATGTCCTCGGCTATGGAAACCACGCAAACACCGTGGTAAACGGCAATTTATTTGACAGCTGGGACAGTCGGGATTTGGTGCCGCAATATTACTGGAGCGAAAAGCTCTTGAATGATTAAGGAGGAAAAAAATGGCAGGATATCCGTATTATTCGCAGGCGTTCACGCCCACGTTCGGGGCATATGGCGGTGGATATAACGCGCCGATTATGCAACAGGCTCCGTCGCCGGTCACAGCTACACCGCAGCCTCAACCCGCAAACAACGGTGTCATATGGGTGCAGGGCGAGAGCGGGGCAAAATCTTACATCATCGCGCCCAATACGACCGTTCTCCTGATGGATAGCGAGAGCAACAGATTTTATCTCAAATCTTCCGACGCCAGCGGAATGCCGCAGCCGCTCCGAATATTCGAGTATTCGGAGATCGCCAAAAACGCCCCAAATCTCAACGGAGACGCAAAAACCGACGCGGGCAAGGAATACGCCCTTAAATCCGATCTCGACGCGCTCCGTAAGGATTTCGACGCCCTGATGGCGGCTAAAGCCGACAAGAGGACAAGCAATGAGTAATTCGATATATAAAGACCTTAACGGCAATCAGCCGTCGCAGATGGCGAACCTTCAGAACGCCTTGGCGCAGATAAAAAACGATCCCGTCGGCGTTCTTCGTCAAGCCGGTCTTAACATACCGGCAGGGATGAATAACCCGCAGAGCATTATTTCTTATTTGCTCTCGTCAGGACAAGTCAATCAGGCGCGTCTCGCTCAGGCTCAGCAGATGGCGGGGCGCTTTAAACGCTGATATTTACCGTCGATTGCGCATAAGACGGCGAATATAATACACAACGAAAGGAAAACGTACACAATGGCACTTACAGATGAAGGCTCCGGCTCCAATTTTTATATGCCGGTCGCGCCCGCGTTCAGTAATGCCGGAGGCGGCTTCGGCGGCTTCGGTGGGGATTGGGCTTGGATTTTGCTTCTTCTCCTCATCGGCGGCAATGGCTGCGGATTCGGCTGGGGCGGAATGGGAGGCTATGGGATGATGTATGAATTCCCGTGGCTCCTGAACGGACAGAATCAGATCAACGCGAACACCAACGCCGGATTCGATCACGCGGCGACTCAGTCCGCGCTGGGCGATCTCCGCACGGCGGTCACGGGCGGCTTTGGAGACGTCGCGACTCAGCTTTGCGGCGGCTTCGCCAACACGACCGCAGCGATCAACAACGCACAGAGCGCCATATCCGCGCAGCTCTATAGCAACACTATAGCAGACCTTGAACGCTCGTTCGCGGCACAGACGGCATCGACCGCCGGTATGTCCGCGATACAGTCCCAGCTCGCACAATGCTGCTGCGATAACAGACTCGCAACAAACGATCTCAAATACACCATTGCGACGGAAAACTGCGCGGATCGCGCCGCTCTGTCTGATGGGCTGAGGGATATCCTTACCGCGACTCAGGCACAGACCCAGCGCATTCTCGACCAGCTTTGCAACGACAAGATTGACGCCAAGAACGACACCATAAATCAGCTTCGTCAGGAGCTTCTCTATGCTCGTGGGCAGGCGTCGCAGGACGTGCAGACCGCAACGCTTCGCGCCGGTCAGGTAGCAGAGGTCGACGCGCTTTACAATCGTCTTTCCTCGTGCCCGGTCTCGACCGTCCCCGTCTACGGTAGGCAGCCGATTTTTACGTGCGGCAATAATGGCACCGGTTGCGGCTGCGGCTGCGGAGCATAAGGAGGCTTGATTATGGCGGCAGAATATCTTGCCAACGCCGTTCAGGAGGTAGCTCTTAACGCGCCGATCATCTTTTCCGCCTCGATCCCTTGCACTCGCGGATATATCTATCACGAGGACGAGACCGGGAATTTTATTCTGCGCGGCATCGTCAATAATCCGTGCAATTGCTTCGCGCATTATCAGGTTACCTTTAACGGAAACGTGGCGTTGCCTGAAGGGGCGACGGTGACCCCGATCGCGGTCGCGCTGACCATCAACGGGGAGCCGAGGCTTACCAGCCGGGCGATATTTACCCCGGCGGCGGTCTCCGAATACGGAAACCTGACGTCGACGGCAATAATCAAAGTCCCGAAAGGTTGTTGTTTCTCATTGTCCGTTGACGCGGTGCCCGCAACGACCGATCCGACCGTCACGCCCGCGCCCGTCATTGATGTGCAGAACGCCAACCTGACAATAACCCGAATCGCTTGAGGAAGGAGGATAACATAATGCTTGAAGAACTGTACGATCTTTGTGAAATCCTTGAAAAAGACCTTAAAAAAACCAACGAAAAGCTCCGTATGTCCGGCGGTGAGCTGACCGGCTCCGACCTTGAGTACGTCGATAAATTGACCCATTCGCTTAAATCCATTAAGGCGGTGATCGGAATGATCGAGGATAAGGACGGATACTCCGGACGTTATCCCGTAAATATGAGTTATCGCGACGACCGTGATGGACGCGGCGCGAGCTACAGAGGACGTCGCGGCGCCAAACGTGACGCAATGGGCAGATACTCCCGCGCTGAGGATTTCCGCGAAACGCTGGAGGACGCGATGGACAACGCGCCCAATGATCAGACGCGCGAAAAAATCCGTCGCATAATGCAGGAGATGTAACCGGTGATCACCGAACACGATCTTGATGAAGCTATCGCTGAATGTCAAGGCGTTCGGCATCCCAACGCAAACACGGCAATTATGCTCGCGGCATTCCTGACGATAAAAAAAGAGATGTTCGGTAACAACGAGACGTCCGGTTCCGCAATCTCGGCTTATTCTTACGCCGCACGACCGCCGGAAGATGAGAAGCAACAGAGCGGCGCGGACACGGTGGGCGATTATGGACGATCCGAGTTTTTGCAGACGGTAAAGGGCAAGTCCCCGGCGTCTGTATTCGCGGCAATGGATGACCTTATGTCGACGCTCAAGACCGTCAACGCGCGGGCATATAATAATGTGTTGCGCAAAATAAAATAAAAAGGCAGCCCGAAAGGGCTGCTTTTTTAATGCGGTTCTCCAATGCGATATTCTTTTGTGACTGTATTATTATATAATGTATCCTGCCTAAAATCAAGTTTTTTATTTTTTCTTGAAAATCTTTGAAAAACTTTGATAATTTCTGTTGACAATTGAAAAGCTAGGTGATAAGATAATCTTGACAATAAGCCTACGGGTGATTTTTTAAAGGGGGATGAGAAAATGGCGAAGACTTATTACTTCAGCGTTCGCAAACACGCGCACGA
>JAFYON010000105.1 GCA_017560145.1 Clostridia bacterium
CAACACGCGCCCTTCGACCCCCGTAATACGTTACGAAATCAAAAAGAAAAAAGATGGACAAACCCATCTTTTTTCTTTTGGTGCCGGAAGCGGGGGTCGAACCCGCACGGTATCGCTACCACTGGATTTTGAGTCCAGCACGTCTGCCAATTCCATCATTCCGGCAATTATTGTGCGGTTTTTACCGCGCAAGGTGTATTATATCACATTGTTTTTCATTTTGCAATAGTTTTTTTACTTTAGTTCTCAGATTGACATATAAATTTTTTGTGGTATAATAATTAAACAGATTAGATTTTGGAGTTGTTTTCGTGTATAAGTTTTTCAGACCGAATTCGCTGATCGACGAAACCGAAGCGGTTTGTAGAAGGCGTACCTTCTTTAAGGTCGCCATCACCTTCCTCTTGGTTTATATGATTGGCTCAATGCTTGCAAGTATGGTTATGACCGCACCGATGATGACCTACATCATGACCGATCCGGAAATAACAGATCTTATGACAAGCGATCTTTCCGTTCAGGAATATAACGATAAATTAACCGAGGCATTGACTCGTATTTATGCCAACTTGCCCGACTGGATGAATGCAATCTCGCTTTACACCACGGTTGCTACTATCGCGGTTGTAATCTTCTATTGCACAAGGCTCGAAAAAAGGCGTCTTTATACGCTTGGCTTCCGTCTAAAGGGTGCTGTGCTCGAATACTTGTCAGGTATTGTCATCGGCGCTGTATTGTTCTCGGCGGTATACGGCATTGATCTTTTAAGCGGTGAAATAACCTTTAGCGGTTTTAACAAGGACGTTTCGATCGGTGCGTTGCTTTTGTTCTTCTTCGGTTTTATAATCCAAGGCGCAAGCGAGGAAATTTTGCTTCGCGGATATTTCTTTGTTTCGACCGCCTCGTGCGGAAACGTGCCTGTTGCATTGTTTGTCAGCTCGGGCCTTTTCGCGATGATGCATGCGGGCAATACGGGAGTAAGCATCCTTGCCGTTTTCAATATCTTTCTTTTCGGCGTGTTTGCTGCGCTTTATTTCCTCAGAAGGGGCAGTATCTGGGGCATATGCGCGATCCATTCCATCTGGAACTTTGCGCAGGGCAATATATTCGGTTGCCGTGTAAGCGGTATGGAATTCAGCTCCTCGCTCTTCGGCACGTCGGCTAACGGCGGAATTTGGAGCGGCGGCGCTTTTGGCCCCGAAGGCGGCTTGGGAACCACGGTCGTTCTTTCAATCGCAATTTTGATCGTAACCTTTATGAAGAATAAGACTCACGAGGGCTTTTATATCAGAAAGGTTTCCGAGGCAAGAAGCAATTTCTATTAATAAACAAAACCGCTTCGCAAGGGGCGGTTTTATTATTTCGCCTATGCAAAATATATTGACTTTTAATTAATTTGATGTTATAATCTATCTCGCGCCTGCAAAAGTTGGTGCTATGCTGGTGTGGCGCAGGGGTAGCGCAATTGATTCGTAATCAATAGGCCGAGGGTCCGAATCCCTCCACCAGCTCCATAAGAGAACCCGCATTTGTATTAGACAAGTGTGGGTTCTTTTTGATATAAGCAAAGCAAATTTTTAATGTAAATTATATGTTCAGAGGTCATATATGCTTGAAAAAATGAGCGATTTCTTCGAAGCAAGGCTTAGCGGCTATGATAATCATATGTTGAATGATATCGAAGGTGCAAAGGAATTCTATCCCTTTACCGCAAGGCAACTACCGATAAATGAAAATTGCAGTATACTCGATTTAGGGTGTGGCACCGGCTTGGAACTGCACGAATATTTCGCACTTAACCCTTCGGCTAAGATCACCGGTATCGACCTTTCAAAAGCAATGTTAGACGAGCTTGCGCGTAAATTTGCCGATAGGGATATAACCTTGATCAAAGGCTCGTATTTCGATATTCCGCTTGGATATAATATATTTGATGCGGCGGTTTCAGTCGAGAGCCTGCATCATTTCACAAAAGAAGAAAAGACCGCGCTATATTCCAAATTGCGCGACTCACTTAAGGAAAACGGCTATTTTATTCTTACGGACTACTTTGTTTCGTCCGATGTGGATGAACGTTTTCACCGTGAAAGGCTTTGCGAATTGAAAGCCGAGCAGGGAATTACCGATAACGAGTTCTATCATTACGACACGCCTCTTACGGTAGAGCACGAAATCGAAGCGCTTTTTGATGCCGGCTTTACAACCGTCGAGGTGTTAAATAATTGGAACGCCACTTATACTATAAAAGCTGTTAAATAAAATATTCTTGAGCCTAAATTATACAAACAAAAAAAGACTTGCCACGGCAAGTCTTTTTTATTTAATCCTTGTAATAAGCAACTGCAAGGTCGACCACGAGGCCATAGCTTATCGAACCCGGCGTTCCCTGTGATTGTA
Organism: Clostridia bacterium; assembly: GCA_017560145.1. Taxonomy (GTDB): domain Bacteria; phylum Bacillota; class Clostridia; order Oscillospirales; family CAG-382; genus Coliplasma. The sequence continues at coordinate 2,398 of JAFYON010000105.1, forward strand.
AAAACGCGTCGTTAACAACGCCCGTCACCGTGCTTGCGGTGCTATCACGGTATTTGTCGAAAAATTCGGAATATGCAACAAATTCCTTTTGTACCTCTAATGGGAGATAATTAACGAAAAATTGCTTATAAA
>JAFYON010000013.1 GCA_017560145.1 Clostridia bacterium
AATATTCGGCAAATTCGCATCCTCTGTGGGGGGAATTTACGGTTGTGAGCGATGCAATATATTTACCTGCGCCGTAATGCTCGATAGCGTAACGGCAATCAAGACCGCCTTTTGAATGGGCGATAATATTTAACTTCTCGCATCCGGTGGATCTTACAATGCTTTCTATCCTCTCGCTTAATTCGCGCGCGCAGTTCGCGACCGAATCGGCAGATTGGTGGTTGCCGTAAAATATCCTTGCACCGTTTATCTTAAGCTCCTTTGGGATTCTGCCCCAATAATTAAATACCTTACTGTCGCGAAAGAAAACGCCGTGAACAAGCAGTATCGGATATTTGGTGTCGCAGGGAAGTGTGCAAGCCCTTTTTCGTCTTTCGTCTTCGCGCTTCGTTTCGCTCTTAACCTCCTCGATAACCGTTTTGATTATCGAGTTAAGAGTTATCAGATTCCAAATCGGTATCAGTCCGACAAGCGCACCCTTAAGCCTCTGCTTGAACGAAAGACGGTAGGATGCAAGGTAAATGCAAAGTATTCCGTTCCAGAATAAAATAAATTCGCAAATAAAGCAGAATATAACGCTTTGCCAAAAATCGGTGCCGTCAATGCCAAGAATAAGCCAAACGGCGTGAACTGTTATCGCAACCGCCGAGGAAAGCTGAAATACCGTAAGAGCGACCGCACCGTGAAAGCAGATCCTAAGACGGATCTTAACCGTTCTTATGCAAAAATATCCCATTCCGACGGTAAGCACCGAAAGCAGTGCAATGATCAATACAAACAAAGCGGTTGATTCGGTCAAAATCGAATAGCAGTTAACGGCGATCGAAAACACGACCGTGTATAACGCAAGTAAAAATCCAAAAAATCGTTTCATAATTATTTGTAAACGGCTTCTTTTGCGTTCCATTCCGAAAGGATATAAATTACGTAATCGGGCTTTTCGCTGTTGATCGTCCAGGTCTGCCAGCCGTAATTCCACATACCGATATAATGCGTTTTATTCATCTTTTCGGGGATAAGGTCGTAAATTGCCGCACTGTAGGAATCGCGGAATACCACGCAGGAGGGAAGATTGCTTCGGTTGGTGTTAAATACCTTTTCCTCGGTGGTAAGATCGTTGTAAATAAGCTGCATTCCTCTGTATCTCGGCACCGAGGTAATGTTGCCGGGGTCTGCAAAATCATATTCGCGGTAATATCCGTATTCCTGGACCTGAACCTGAGGAATACCAAGGTAAAGACAAGCGTCCGCGCTCGTGTAATAATCCGCAGTCCATTTAAATTCGTCAATATCTCTCGGAGTCGCATCGGGGAATTTCTTCGAGATATGGTTATAAAGCTCAACGTAAGCAAGATATGCGCCGTAATCCGCCCAATGGCTGTCAAGCTTGTAATAAAGCGGCATTTCGTCGTTCTTGTGCTTGTTAAAGGTATCGCGCAGGTCAATCACGGTTGCGCCCGCCTCCTTAAGCTTGCCGGTGATCTGGTCAAATGCGGTAATACCCTTTGTCTGTGTATATCTTTCGGGTACAAGCTCGGGATAAATAGTCATGGGGGAGGGGACTATCATATAAATGATCTCGGCATCCTTGTTGTACTGATGCATCTGATTAAGACGGTCTGTAACGCGATCCTTCATCTGATTAAGCACGCTTTCGCTGTAAAGGTTCGTGCCCTCAAAATCGGGAACCATAAGGTCAAGGAAGAACTGAAATTCCTTGTTGCTTCCGATCGCACGGGTCCAAAGATATTCGGGCTCGGTCGGGCGTGCCTTAAGAGTCTGCCTTTCCTGCTTAACGCCGTTTACCGTCTGGGTGAATTGCACGTCGACGATCGTTAGTCTGTTGGTATTTTCAAGCGAAATTTCAAACCAACCCATATAGGAGTTTACGGTAACCTCCTGCTCGCCAAGCCTTGCGGTGATCTTCGCACCGGGCTCACAGGTACCGATCATAACGAAAATAGGGTTTTGTGTATAACGCGAGAACAAAAGCTTAACGCGTTGGATCTCTTTTTCCTCGGGCTCGCTCGATTCCTCGGGCTCGCTCGATTCCTCGGGTTCGCTTGATTCCTCGGGCTCACTCGATTCCTCGATCACGCTTGATTCCTCGATCTCGCTCGATTCAATGCTTTCCTCCTCGGAAACCAAATCCTCCTCGCTCGATTCTGCCAAGACCTCGGAGCTTTCGGATGAATATTCCGATCCGTTGTTGCTTACCTCGGACGAAACAGCGTCCGATTCGGACGTCGGCATATCAGAGCTTTCCTGCGACGAATCGTTACACGCCGCAAGCACATAGCTCACAAGCATCAAAAGTAAAAATAATAACAAGGTTAAGCGCTTCATAATATACTACAAAAGTTTATTCTTCTTTAAAAGTTATTCTGCCGTCGTCGGCAATAGCAACTTGACTCGGCTCGTAATATGCAAGGTTGTCAAGTATTTCGCGTCCCAAATAGCTGCCAAGCAAATATTGTGTCTTGCAGCCCTCTTGAAGACCGGGTAGAAAATAAAAGCTTTCGTTTCCGTCACTGTCAAGCTCAAGCTTCAAAAGTCCGGTTTCTATCCGTTTTGCATTGAACCAAAAGTTGCCGAGATTGTAAAATATCGCCTTGCCGTTATAAAATTCAATGCCTTGAAGCTGATGAGCGTGCGTACCGACGATAAGGTCTGCACCCGCATCGATATATTCGTGGGCGGTTCTTCTTTGAACCGCTTCAAGCTTGTCGGAATATTCGGTTCCCCAATGCAAAAGTACGATAACGTAATCGCAAGCCTGCTTCGTTTCTTCAATAACCTCAAGCAAGCGCTCGTTGTCATAGCAACGAAAAACACCGCTTTGTGTTTCGGTCGCCTCGGGGGTAAGAATATGCTTTTCCGCCCTCGTGGCCGAAATATAAGCAATCTTTCTGCCGTTTATGATGTAATAAAATGGCTTTTGCGCCTCGCTTGCATTCCTGCCCGCGCCCGAATGGTCAATACCGTATTTATCAAGCGTTTCAAGCGTGTCTAAAAACGCGTCCTCGCCGTAATCAAAAACGTGGTTGTTCGCAAGCGTTACGTAATCAACGCCGATGCGCTTAAGTATCTCGGCGTTTTCGGGCTTGCCGACGTAGGTATAAGCCTTGTGCGCCATCGGAGTGCCGCGCAGGGATAAAGCGTTTTCAAGGTTAAGCATCGCAACGTCGGCTTCCTTCATAACGCTCTGCCACTCCGGTGCAATACAATAATCCAAATTGCCGTTTTTGTGGTTTAAATAGGGAACGGTGGCGTAATTATCGGCAATAGAAATATCACCGCCGAAGGTAAGAACGGTTTTTTCATTTCGGTTAACGTCGCCAAGACTGACGATCTTCAGATTGTCGCAATTTTCCTCTTCGTTCAAATAAATCGATCGCCAAACGTTAATGCTGTTGCCGGTGTGTTTTTGCCAAACCGCATTACTGTAGCCGTTTTTGATAATATCCTCGTAAATGCTGTAAAGCGGCTCGGATTCATATTCGTAATATTCCAAAATAAAGTTAAAAAAGTCGTTGACCTTATCATGCTCTTCGGGACTGTCAAACGGCGCGAAATAATTCACAAGCTCATTCGTTACGTCCAAAAACGGCTCGAAGCTCTCGTCGCTCGATTCGGGCTCGCTCGATTCGGGCTCGCTTTCGTCAGCGGAGAAATAAAGATCGTCATCGCTGCTTTCAAGCGTTATCGAAGCCTCGCTTATTTCCAATTCGCAAGCGCAAACAGAAAAGCAAAGCAATAAAGCCAACAAAAGGCAACAAAATCCTTTCATCCTACCACCAAATCAAAAAAGATATATTATTATATCATACAACATTTATTTTTTCAACTGCTTTGACAAAGTCGATTTTATGTGATATAATATAAGCTAACTTATTATGGAGAAGTATTACCATTATGAAGATAACCGTTTTGGATTCCGCAACGCTCGGAAACGATATCGACCTTTCGCTTTTTGACGATCTCGGCGAGGTCGAGATATTCAACGTCTCCCCGCGTGAAACAGTTGCGGACAGAATCAAAGATACCGACGTTTGTATTATAAATAAGGTCAAGCTCGACGAGCCTGTGCTGAAGGATGCAAAAAAATTAAAGCTTATCTGCGTTGCCGCAACGGGATACGATAATATTGATACCGCTTATTGCCAAAGCAACGGCATCGCCGTCTGCAACGTCGCAGGCTATTCGGCAAATTCGGTTTCTCAGCTTACCTTGGCAATGGTGCTCTCCGCATCGGTCAATCTTAATGCATTCAGCAATTCGGTTGCAAACGGAAGCTATTCCGCGGGCAACGTGCAAAATATCCTTACTCCCGTTTATCACGAGCTTTGCGGTAAAACGTGGGGCATCATCGGATATGGCGGAATAGGTCGCCGCGTCGGTGCGGCGGCAAGCGCGTTGGGATGCAGAGTTATCGTTAACAAGCGCACACCCGTCGACGATGCCGAATGCGTTGATCTGCAAACGCTTTTAAAGGAATCGGACGTCATCACCGTTCACGTGCCGCTTACCGATTCTACTCGCGGTATGATCGGCGAAACCGAGCTTAAATTAATGAAGGACGGCGTGTTCCTCGTCAACGTCGCACGCGGTGCCGTGCTCGATGAAGCGGCGGTCGCAAACGCGGTGATCTCGGGCAAGCTTGGCTTTTTCGGCTGTGACGTCTATTCGACCGAGCCAATGCCCGTTGAGCATCCCTTCGACAAGATAAAGGAATATCAAAACGTCTGCCTCACGCCACATATGGCTTGGGGCGCATACGAGGCAAGAGTCCGTTGCATAAATGAAATCAAGCTTAATATCATTTCCTATATCAACGGCGAAAACAGAAACAGAATTGTTTAAAAAAGGAGTCGAAAATGCTTCTTTCAGGTGCAGATATACTCGTAAAAACTCTGATCGAGCAGGGTGTTGATACCGTTTTCGGTTACCCCGGCGGACAGATATTAAACGTTTACGACAGTCTTTATAACCATAAAAACGAAATAAACCACATCCTCACCGCCCACGAGCAGGGCGCGGCTCACGCCGCCGACGGCTATGCAAGAACCACGGGTAAGGTGGGTGTCGTTATCGCAACCTCGGGACCGGGTGCAACCAACCTCGTCACGGGCATCGCAACGGCATACCTCGATTCCGTACCTATGGTTGCGGTGTGCGGCAACGTTCCGACCTATCAGATCGGTACCGATAGCTTTCAGGAGATAGATATTACCGGTATAACCCTGCCTATCACCAAGCACAACTATTTCGTCGGCTCGGTCGAATCGCTTGCGGAAACCGTGCGCGAGGCGTTTATCCTCGCTCAATCGGGCAGACCGGGTCCCGTGCTTATCGATATCCCCAAGGACGTGCAGATCGCGCTTTGCGAATATGAAAGCGCAAGCAAGGTCGAAAGGGAAGAGTCGTTTTCGGCAAAGGACGTCCGCATCGCTCAGGCGGCAAGCCTTATAAACGAATCGAAGCGCCCCTATATCTATTTCGGCGGCGGTATAATGTCTGCCGATGCGAAGGAGGAAATGCTCTCCCTCGCCGAAAAGATCGATGCACCGCTCGGATGCTCGATGATGGGTATTTCTATCCTCCCAAGCGATCATAGCCGATTCTTGGGTATGCAGGGAATGCACGGACATTACGCCTCCTCGATGGCGATGAACAAGGCAGATCTTATCATCTCGCTCGGCGTTCGCTTTACCGACCGCGCAACCGGCAACCGTGAAAAATTCCTTCCCGGTGTCAAGGTGGTCCATATCGACGTCGACGGAAGCGAGCTTTCCAAGAATATTAACGCAGTTTGCGGACTCCGCGGCGATCTTAAGCTCACACTTTCAAAGCTTTTGCCCTTGGTAAACGAATCGAAAAAGGATGATTGGCAAAGCAGTGTCAATAAATTAAAGGCAAAGGAAGCCGAGCTTGCCGATATCCGCGAAGGGCTTACACCCGAAAATATACTTAACAGCTTAAATAATTACCTTTCGGCAGAAACCCCTGTTGCAACCGACGTCGGACAGCATCAGGTCTGGTCCGCCCGTACCCTTAAATTCAAAACCGAGCGACGCTTTATCACAAGCGGCGGCTTGGGCACGATGGGCTTCGGACTCGGTGCTGCTATCGGCGCTTACTTCGGTACGAACGAAAGATGCGTGCTCGTTACCGGCGACGGAAGCTTCGGTATGTCGCTGCACGAGCTTGCGACTGCCGTTACCTATAAGGTACCCTTGGTAATACTTATTATGAACAACGGCGTGCTCGGTATGGTGCGTCAATGGCAAAAGTTCTTCTTCGACAAGCGCTATTCAAGCACCGAGCTCGACCGCAAAACCGATTTTGTTGCGCTTGCAAAATCATTCGGCGCGGACGGCGTTGCCGTAAGCACGCTCGATGAATTGAACGATGCGCTCGTTCTTGCGTTTTCAACCGATTCTCCCTTTATCATCGATTGCGCCGTCGACAAGGACGAGCTCGTTCTTCCGATGCTCCCTCCCGGCGGCAGTATGGACGATCTTATTGTAAAGGCAGGTGGCTGATATGAATAAATATACCCTTGCCGTGCTCGTTAAAAACGAATTCGGCGTACTTAACCGTGTTACAAGTATGTTCCGTCGCCGTCAGTTCAACATCAGCGCACTTACTGTTAGCGAAACCGAATCAAGCGCCTTCTCGCGCATTACCGTCGTCTTCGAGGGTGAGGAGGGCTATAAGCAGCAGCTTGTAAACCAACTCTATAAGCTCCCCGTCGTCTGCTCGATAAAGGAATTCAATTCCGACAATTCAATAAGCTGCGAGCTTTTGCTTATCAAAATGCAAAACGATCCCAAAACGCGTGACGATATCCGCACCGCGGCAGATGCCTTTGGCGCAACTGTCGTCGACTATTCAAAGGATTCGTTAATGCTCCGCCTTACCGACGATTCAACAAAGATCGACGATTTCATCAATCTTATGCGCGAATACACCATTCTTGAAATCTGCCGAACCGGAAGCGTTTCGCTCGAAAAGGGAAGCACGACGATCCGTCAGCAGTTGAACTTTTAAAAAAGACAAAACAAAAAGACCGCTCGATCGAGCGGTCTTCTTTTTACCTTAAATTACTGATTAACGGTAATAGCGGTGATGTGGGGGTTAGCGCCCTTGTACCAGTAGAGGAAGCCGGTAACGTCAACAACGTCGCCTTCCTTGAGTTCGCCAACTGCCTTGTAAACGTCGGTTTCGGTGCCGGTGAGGTAAACTTCAACACAGAAGCTGTAATCCTTGCCGTCCTTGGTGAGGGTAACGTAGATATCGTCGCCGGGCTCGCCGTTCTTGTATTCAACAGACTTGAAGGTAAGGCCCTTGAAGGAAACGAGCTGGTTCATATAGTTAATAAGATCATCGGAACCGAGCTTGTCGGTGAGGTCCTTTGCTTCAGCAACGTAAGTATCAGCGCCTTCAACGAATTCGAAGGTAGCATCCATGATTTCAACTTCGCCGTCGTATTCAGCCTTAGAACCGGTAACGCGGATCTTGGTACCCTTTACGAGCTTTGCAGCGTCTTCTTCGGAGCAAGCGAGGTTGTAAACGAAGAGACCGCCGTCAGCGCTCTGGCAGTAAAGAACGATGGAATTGTTCCACCAGGACTGGTTAGCCTGAACGTAGGTTTCAACGGTAACGGTTGTACCAACCTCTGCTGCAAGGTATTCAGCATAGGTCAAAACCTTAACTTCTTCGGTAGAAGCTTCAACGGAAGTGTCAGCCACGGAAGATGTTTCTTCGCTTCCTGCGCAAGCCGCAAATGCAGCAACCATCGAAAGAACGAGTAACATAGCAATGATCTTTTTCATTTCATAAACTCCTTTTTTATGCATAAATGCATTGTATTGTAATTATTATATGCGAAAAGAATAAAAAATCAATGTTATCTAAATAGATTTTATATCAGCTTTTCTTTTTGATTTTGTTAAATCCGACATAAATCAGCATCAAAAGCCAACATAACGCCAACAGAACAATCAAAATCCACGATCCCGTCGGCAGCTCGCCAAAGGTAAGCTTCTCGCTCGAAGAGTTTATCTGATCGAGTCTGTAAAGCGATTTCGTATCCTCAAAAACGCTTTCGATATATTCGTCGTTGACGGTGATATTGTTCTTGACCGCCTTGTTTACCGTTTCGATCAAATGCCCCGAAGCATCGCGAAGCGAAACCGAGCCGTTGAATACGGGTGTAACGAAGGTCTTGTCAACGTTTTCAAGCAAAAGCTTCGTCGCGTCGAGCTTGATATCGTAATAAAAATCGTCATCCTCGCCGCTTCTGCTTAGGTAATCCTGATATTCAGCCGATTCCTGCGCCTTCGAGGTAACGGGAACGTAGCCCTCTGTTTGCGCATAAGCGATCTGAACCTCGTTCGTGATCATAAACTGCATAAACAGCCAGGATGCAAGAACCTCCTGTGTATCCTCACTGTTAAAGATGCACATCGAGGGCCCTTGCGATATCATGCTGATATTTTCGGGGTCATACTGAGGAATAGGGTAAACGACCGTTTCGAACTGAACCAAGGTTTCCTCGGGAATGTCGAGCAAGGGTGCGTCCGAGCCCATCCAGGTGGCGCCTGCGGTCGAGTCGACTGCAAAAATGCACTGACCGGCATTAAGATAGTTGGCAGGATAGCCGTTCATCTTATAGGTGTTGAACGCACGCGATTTTGAATGGACCGAGATCTGCTTCAGTATATCCTTCGTCGTATCGTTGAAGATATTTATCTCGCCGAATACGCTTGAATATTCTCCGCCCTTCTGATTGATCATCTGGATCATCATATTGTCGGTCGATTTATACATAAAGGGGATAAGTATCTTCTGACCGTTGATCTTGAAGTTGCCGTCCTCATCCTTCGCCATAGCCGCCTCCGAAACCTCGAAAACGAAGTCCCAGGTAAGCACCTCGGGAAGTGTAAAGCCAAGCTGCTCAACGTAGGTCTTGTTAACGTAGCACGCTTCTGTCGAGCGCATATAGGGCAAAGCGTAATAATATCCGTTAAATTCGCATTCGTTAAGGAATTGCGGGATTATCTCGTCCTTTTCCGCGGAGTCAAACAAAACCTCGCTTCCGCCCAAGCCGTATTTTTCGTCAACCATCAGCTCGTCAAGCGCAACGACTGTGTCCTTGCCGGTAAGATAGGTTGCAATATGGTCGGGATAGGTAATACAAACGTTGGGGGGCGTGTTTGTCGAGATGTTCGTAAGAACGTCCTGATAAATTCTGCCGTAATCGGTATAAAGCTTAAGCTTTACGGTAATGTTGGGATAAAGCTCCTGAAAATCCGCAATAGCTTGCTTGTAAATCCCGACTTGGGTAAGGTTGGTATCGTTTTTCGCCCAAAACGAAATTTCGTAATTGCGCGAGGTGTCAAAATTCTCGGGTATCACAAAAGCCTTGCTTTCGCGGTTGCCGTGACAAGCGCTTAAGGGAAATACGAGCAAGGCAAGAAGAACAAGGCAAATAAATCTTTTCATCCCTTAAGCCCTCCTCTCGAAACGCCTGCCATTATCTTGTTGCGGAAAACAAGGAACAAAACGATAAGCGGAAGCGAAATAACGCAAATAGCCGCCATCATCGCAGGGATGTTTTCACGTCCGAAGCCGTTTTCGCGTATTTCCTGAATACCGTTCGAAACGAGATAATACGCACGGTCGTCGGTAACAAGACGCGGCCAAACGAATGAGTTCCAACATTCAATGACCTTAAGTATCGTAACCGTAACTATCGTCGGCTTGCAGATGGGTATCATAACCTTGCAAAGATACTTAAAATCGCCCGTTCCGTCCGCCTTTGCGGCATAATAAAGCTCGTCGGGTATCTGTGCAAAGTTTTCCTTAAGCAGATAAATATAGAATACCGATGTGACCGAGGGAAGTATAAGACCCATAAAGGTGTTTCTGAGATCCATATCGGTAACCGTAACAAAATTCGTGATAACCACCAACTCGCTCGGGATCATCATAAGCGCAAGAAAGACGGTAAAAACAAGATTCTTGCCCTTGAATTCAAGCCTTGCAAACGCAAACGCCGCAAGTATCGTCACAACAAGCATTATCGCAGTCGTTGCAAGCGTGAATATCAAGGTGTTTGCGAAATATCCGCCAAGCGGAACCGCCGAAAATGCGGTGCCGTAGTTTTCAAAGGTCGGGCTTGCCGCATAAAACTTCGGAACCCATTCCGAGGCATATTCGCCGTAGCTCTTAAAGGAGGAAAGCACCATCCAATAAAAGGGGAACAGCACCACTGTTGCCCAAACGGCAAGTAAAAAGTAAATGAGCGTTTTCGAAATATAACTCTTGTCGCCACGAGCGGCTTTTTTAATTCTTATCTCATCCATAAAAGCCACCCCTTTAATAATGCACGCGCTTTTTGCTCACAAGCAGATTAATGCAGGTGATGGTAAGCACGATAAAGAACAAAATAACTGCCGCGGCGGAAGCGAACGAGGGATATCCGCCCGAATCGCCGTAAAGCATATCGTAAATATAACCTACAATGGTGTTCATTCCGTTGGCATTAAGGTCGGTTCCGAACAATGCAACGGCGTCCGAATAAGCCTTGAACGCACCGATAAAGCCGGTGATGATAAGATAAAAGGTCGTCGGCGAGATCATCGGAAGCGTGATCTTAAAGAAGCGCTTGATGCTCGAAGCGCCGTCTACCTTCGCGGCGTTGTAATAGTTTTCGTTGACCGATGCAAGCGCGCTGGTAAAGATGAGTATCTTGAACGGCAAAACTATCCAGACGGTATAAACCGAAAGCATCGTCATCTTCGCCCAGTAAGGACCGTTGACAAAGTCGATCGGAGCAACACCGAACCAACCAAGCACGTTGTTTATAAGACCGTCGCTATAGCTCGTCTGCTTGAATAGGATCATAAAAACAATGCCGACTGCAAGCGTATTCGTAACGTAGGGAAGGAAATACACGGTCTGAAAGAGATTGCGAAGCTTTTTGATCGAGGTAAGACCGACCGAAATAAGCAAAGCAAGCGCTGTCGAGAGCGGCACTGTGATAAACACGAGAATAAAGGTGTTTTTAAGCGCCTGAAGGAAATAAGGATCTCTCAGTACGTATTCATAATTATAGCCGCCGACGCCGAAATAGGTCTGCGAGGCGAAATTGAATCCCTCTTCAAACGAATAAACGAAAACGTCGACAAGCGGGTATACCAAAAACACACCCAAAAATGCAATGGACGGCAACAAATAAAGCCAGCCCTTAAGATTGTTTTTCATATCGTCACCTGTGCGGTTTACAAAATATGTTTTAATGGTTTATTATACTACAAAGCCAAACGGTTTTCAAGATTTTGTTTACATTTTATTAAAAAAAGAACTCCCAAGGAAAAATCCTCGGGAGTGTAAACTCCTTACCGTCCGATAAGCTTGCAATAATAGTTGTAATAAGAGCCTCCGTTGCTCGTCGAGGAGGTCGCACAAATGATAATATCGTCAACGCCCTTTTCCTCAACCAAGGGGCGAATATCGATATTAATATGCCTCGGATCGATAACGATAATGTTTCCGTAATGCTCGGTAAGATAGGGAACCAATGCATTGCCCGAGGATTCCTTGATAACAAGCACGGTCTTGCTTTGATCGTTTTCGGGCACGTTTATTTCGGTATAAGCGTTATCACCGTTGATAAAACAGCCATATCCTTTTCTCGACTGGACGATCGAGCTCTTAAAGGTTCTTTGAAGCTCCATGTTTCCGTTATAGATCGTCATCGTGTGCGCCTTTGTAGGAATATAAGCATAAACGGTGTCGATAAATGCGTTTACTCGGTCATCCTTGGCGTAATTATTGGTGGCACCGTGGAAGGATTCGGTAATAACGGTTTCTTCGAATTCCGAAAGCGGGGTGGGGGTAAGACCGACCGATTGCGCAAAGGCGCAATAAGCGTAGTATGCGGCGAGACCGGTCCGATGGTAATCGCTCTTGTAATAAAGATATTCGCCTCTGTGTTCTGCAAAAATATCCTTCAGCCTAACGAAATTCACGTCGCCGTAAATCAATGCCTCCATATTTTCAAGCACCTCGCCCTGATCGGGAAGCCAACCGCGAACCGTAGCGTTGGGAACGCAGTAGATCGATTGCGGCATATTAATAACGCTTATCCGCGTGTTGGGGAAAATTCGAGCGTATTCGGCATAAATGTCGGCGTTGTTTTTGGCATTCTTTTCGTTAAATTTTGTTCCGTAATAACAGCCGTCCTTATAGATAACGTAATTTGTCGGCAAAAGTATCGCTCCTTCGGTGTCACCCTCCTCGGGCTCACTAGATTCCTCGGGTTCACTCGATTCCACGGGTTCACTCGATTCCTCGGGCTCACTCGATTCTTCGGGCTCACTCGATTCCACAGGTTCGCTTGACTCCTCGGGCTCGCTCGACTCCTCGGGCTCGCTTGATTCCACGGGCTCGCTCGACTCCTCGGGCTCACTCGACTCCTCGGGCTCGCTCGATTCCTCGGGTTCGCTCGATTCTTTAGGTTCGCTCGATTCCTCAATCTTGCTCGATTCCTCGATCTTGCTCGATTCTTCAACCGAAGCTTCGCTGCTTTCGGTCGCTTCGGAATCAACCGAAGAAACGCTTGCTTCAACGCTTTCTTCCGAAGCCTCTGTTGATTCTTCGCCCGATTCGTAAGCAACGGGCAGAGAAGAGGTATCTGACGTTTCCTCGTAGGTGTTGCAACCGATTACGAATATAAAAAACAAAGAGCAGATAATTGCGGTTATCAGTCTTTTCATAATTACCTCAAAAGTTTTTTATCTATGCCATAATTTTAACATTAGCCTGTTAGTTTGTCAATAAAAATATATTTGACATATCGTTGCCTTTGATGTATAATAAAATCAATAAAAAACAAAGGAGTAGCCAAATGAAAAAGTTCACTTCCAGATTTTTCAAAATGATCCTTGCGGCTTGTATGCTTTTCACTGCAATTCCTCTCGGTATCAGTGCCACCGCTGAAAACGAATGGTTCACCGAGGAGGACGTTCAGGGCATTAAGTCTTCCGTTATCTCCAACAAATACCATGCATTGTACGTTGACGTTATGATGCGCTACCACCTCCTTTCGGATACCAACAACCACCGTGTTGAACGTAACCTTAAGGACGGCAAGAGCATCGTATTCTTCTTCGACGGCTGCAGCGATAACGTTGATCACAAGAACTACAGCGACTATACAAAATACCGCTTGAACTCCTACTGTGCAGTAATTCAGCTCAAGGACGGCGTTCCCACCATCGTTTACGAATCCGAAAACAACTCCACCATTCCCGATAACCCCCGTAACCCCGAAACCAACGAGGGCGATCCCGTACCTACCGTGCTCGACGGTATCTATAACATCCAATCCATCGACCACGGCGACAGCTATGCTGCGCTCTGGGTTGAGGACGATGGCACTCAGGTTCCGGTAATCCGTTGCACCGAAACCACCAATTACATCAGCACCTCAAAGTGGATCAACATACACGCGCGCAGCCAATGGAGCGGCGCTCCCGCAGATGGTATCACCCCCAACTCCTATAGCTCGTCAGGCTGCTTCAACGTTGGTAAGGTGAGCGACAGCTTCAGGGATTACAACAAGTTTATCGAAACCGTGCTTGGCGTAAAGAACGCTCGCAAGCCCGACTGGAACAATACCAAGTGTGAAAAGGAATACGTAGATTTCGGTCTTGTTATCGTAGACAGATCACATTACCAAACTCAGCTTGCTCAGATCTACAAGGGCAACAATAACGACGGCGCGGCAATCACCGAAAAAATCGTTGCAAGCACCATCGCGCTCCAAAAAGAGATCTTTAATGAAATAGGCGACGTTAACGGCAACGGCGAAATCGAAAAATACGACTATATCCAGGTTAAGCGCGATATCCTCGGCACTCTCGATCTTTCTGATATCCAGAGCATTTCCGCAGACGTTAACAAAAACGGCGAAACCGAAAAATACGATTACATCCTCATCAAGCGCGACATCCTCGGTACCTACGAAATAAAAGACTGATTAAGAATAACACCGAAAAAACCGGCAAGAACTATGAACCGAACCGTTAAAAACGGACAGTGAAAAAAGAACCCTCCTATGGTATAATTAAGAAAAACCATAGGAGGGATTTTTTATGCCCAGAGGATATAGACACATCAAAGAGTATGAAAAAGAAATATTGGAGTTGAAAGAA